>NZ_JAVJZI010000072.1:0-113008 GCF_040223135.1 Coleofasciculus sp. G3-WIS-01 | reverse complement strand
GACTTGTATTTACATTACCACAATAGTAGAACGTTATCCGAATTATTTGACTGGCGAATTTATTCGCTACCTAGACGGTTCGCTCGGTTTCATCTCCCAGCTAAAGAGCGTGGGAGCCTTCACCCATCGCTTGAACGGTAAACGTAGGGGCGCAAGGCTTGCGCCCTCACCCTTGTACATTTGCCCTCACCCTTGTACATAATCTTTTACCAATGTTCCTCGCGCTGAAGTTCCTGCCAAAAATAGCTAGGTTTTATCTTAGGCAAAAGCGGTAATCCTGTCCGTAAAGCGGCGATTTTTTCACCATGATCATAGAGACAGAATGCAAAATAAAACAACGCATAGTTTCTAGCAATGCGTCTTTGTAAGACGGCATCTTGTTGCAAATTGAGATAGGGAGGTATATCACCCCGATTGATGCTCGATAAATTTAGCGGTGCTGATTTAGCTATTCTGTTATAGATATCAAAATACGTTTGAGGTAAGTCTTTATAAGACTCTTCCCAAGTCCAATATTGACGGATTTCTTGAAGTAAAACTTCAGCTCTTGATTGAGCTATCTGGGGATTTTCCATATTAAAAATGATCGCTTCGGCGATTTCTTGACTATCGAATCCCGAAAGCAGTTTGCCACATCCAGGTTTGGCAAGAAGTTCTACCGCAATACCGACAGGAGTTGATATGATTGGAATACCACAAGCTCCCGCTTCTAGAAGGGTTAAGGGACCGCCTTCGATGCGTGACGTTATCGCATAGAGGTCGAGTTGATGATAGTATTTAGGGACATCTTCTCGTGGAACACTGACTTTATAGGAAACTTTACAACCTAGTTTTCTCAGAGCTGGGACGAAATTTTTCCAGCCGTAACCCATAATTAAAAAAGCGGGTTTGTAGCCCGATTCAACCATGATTTTTGTCGCTTCTAGTAGTAGCCGACTTCCTTTGCGATCGCTACGACTATTGGGACGTTGCGTTCCGAAAAACCCAATCACAAAATTATCACGGTTTTTTTGATTTAGAGTTGGATAAAATACTTTTGTATCTACTCCATTACAGACAATACTTGTGGTGGCTTTTTCGGGTTTTAGCTGTTGTACTTCTGATTCTAACCCTTTAGCAACGTAAAATATGTGATCAACTAACTCCAACTGTTTTGGTATTTCTTTAAAGTTCCAATGGTGATAGCTGGTTAGGATTGGACGTAGATCAGCCGCTTTTTTGATATGATCATACGAGAAGGATTGAACATCAATCATAAAATGAATCAAGTCCACGAATTTCAACATTTCGGGACAGGTATCAATCAGTTCGATAAGCTGATTCATGTATACCCAGAGGATTTCAATTCCTTGAGGTTCCAGAACCGAAAGAGCCTCTTGTGCTAAGATTTCTATGCTGCTGTAAGGCAAGTTGATAACAAAGAGAATTCTCATGGGCTTAAGTTAATAAAACAAAAACACTCTGTATTTTACCCTTGATGAGGATACAGTAGAGCTACTCACCCCTAGTCTTAATTAGAAATTTCGATGACAACTTAGGGAGTTGGATTAGGATAACGGCGATGAATAGCATCAATTTCTTTTAAAATTGCCTCATCTAGTTCAACATCAATACTGCTCAAATTTTCTTGTAATTGTTCGAGCTTTGTTGTGCCAATAATCGTAGTGGTGACAAACCAACGGGTTCTCACATACGCTAATGCCAGATGTACGGGTTTGATTCCATAGTTATGGGCTAAATTAGCATAACTCCGTCCCGCTTCTAGGAGATTAGGGTAATCATCAGGGCAATAAATTCCTTTAAATAAATCTAGCCGAGAATTTTTGGGAATTTCTGAGACATATTTCCCTGTTAAAATACCAAACCCTAAAGGATTATAAGCCAATAATCCTACATGATTAAACCGACACATTTCAGCTAACGTTGTATGAAACTTACGATTAATTAGGCTAAACCCATGCTGAATCGAAACGATTTTGGGTAAATTTAACTGTTGAGCAATATGACAAAATTCACAAACCCCCCACGGGGTTTCATTACTAATCCCTAAATAACGAATTTTACCCGCTTGAATTAGACGAGCAAAAACTTCTAATTGTTCTGCGATCGGTACGGTGTCCCTCTCCCGTTGAGGATCATAGTCAGGCTCCCCGAATAAAGGAACATAGCGATCGGGCCAATGGATCTGATACAAATCAATATAGTCAGTTTGTAAGCGTTTTAGACTACCTTCTACTGCTTCTGTCACATTAGCGTGATCGATACGATTTTGACCGTTTCTAATCCATGTTAACTGGGGATGAACTCCGGCTATTTTAGTGGCAATAATTAACTGAGCACGTTGTTGATGAATTAACCATTGACCAATATAGTCCTCGGTTATTCCAGGGGTTTCCATGGTATTCGGGAAAGGATAAGTTTCCGAGGTATCAATAAAATTGACTCCCTGAGAAACCGCATAATCTAATTGTTGGTGGGCTTCTTCTAGGGTATTTTGTTTTCCATAAGTCATCGTTCCCAAGCCAAGTTGAGATACCAGTAGGTCACTATCCCCTAGTTTGTTGTATTTCATTTTAATTTATGCAAAAGCTATATAATTTGGCAATGATTAAGTAATCGGAAATCATAGATGAATTTTAACAAGGTATTGGCTCGAAAACAAGGTATAGCCAGAAGCAGGTTTCGGCAAATTGTCACGACTCAGATCGGATTGCTATAGTGGTATAATAAAGGTGATCTTAGTTGGGATAAATTTTATGGCTGATCTCACCAATAAGGAAATCGTAGCGGGTTTTTTTGAAATCTACAATACTAAAGATTACGAAGCCATACATCAGTATTTTGCTCCAGATTACATCGATCATGGATTACCCCTTCAGAGTGTAGAAGCAGCGATTAAGATACTGAAACTTATCCACCAAAGTTTTCCCGATATTCACGTCGTTATTGATGAGCTGATTGAAGAAAACAATAAGGTTGTCTTTCGAGGACGCTTTAGTGCTACCCACTTAGGTGAATTTGTTGGTATTGAACCCACGGGAGAGAAAGTCGAGTTTGAAGCCTTAGAAATCTTCAAGATTGAAAATCAGAAAATTACCGAATCTTGGGGATATTGGCCCCTGTCAACCATTATTAATCAAATTCGTGGCGACTGATTACTTCTTAATTTCAGCACCTTTACCCGTTTTAGCGAAATAAATTCCTACTATAATTGTCAAAAAAGCGAAACAGTTAAGTACCCCCAATTTTTCAGCAAAGATAATCCAAGCTAATAGAGCTGTTACCACAGACTCTAACAAAAAAAATACGCTCAAAAAACTAACGGTAAAGTGTTTCATACTATAAATAGCTAAACCGTGACCAGTTGCTTCAGAAAGCGCTGCTAAACCAATCACAGCAACCCAACCCAAAGGAGAAATTGGCAAGATTTGCTTGTCAAAAATTAGTACCACTGGAAGCATAAAAACTGTACTTAATGAAGATCGCCACATCAAAATCGTTGCGGAATCAAAATGCTGACGGACTTTTTGACTAATCAAACCACCAATAGAGTAAAATATCGCCGAACAGACAGCAGCTATATCACCAATGAATTCCCCACCCGAAAACGATACATCTCTTGCTCCCAACGTAATTGTTCCCAACATTGCCAGACTTAAACCAGTTAAGAAACGACGATCAAAATAGTGACCTAAAAATAACCAACTCCCCAAAGTCGTGAAAACCGGAGTCATATTAGAAAGAACGGTTGCATTAGCTGCAGTCGTTTGGGTTAAAGACCAAGTCCAGATAAAACGTCCAGATAAATGAAGCGTTGCCACAATTACTAACAGAAATCCCCCTTGTTTAAAAAATTTCCAGGGTTGAAAGTTAGGTGCTGGGGATGTTAAATCGGTTGCGGATTCCGAATTTTGAGATTGAATTTTTTTGAAGCCATTCCATATTCCAAAAATAATGGTAACAATCCAAAGGCGATTAAATAATGTCGCATTAGAACTAATTTCGCTAACAGAAATTTTAATAAAAATAGCTGTAAACGATACGGCAAACAAAGCAACAAATAATAATAAAAAATTAATTGCCTGAGAAAAATTGGTTAATTTTAAATCTGATAATTTCAGTTGAAGTGTTCTCATTGATAGAATAAGAGTATTATTGTGCATATAAAAATTAAAATGTCAATAGTGCTTTGCCTCATGCGGATATTTATCAATAATCATTTGAGTCTGAAACCTGAGTAGATAAGTATAAATAATTTTCCTGTTTTTGGGGATTAAAAGTTTCTGTTTGTTTATCGGTACTATCATTTTTAAATACAAGGCGATCGCTGATCACATAGTTCAACGCAGCACCCAATAAACCACCAGCCAATGTATTGATTTTTGGATCAACATTGAAATAATCTAATAGCGGAAATAGAAAAAGAATTCGAGAAGCTATCACCGTTCCCGCCGCTACATGAAACAGGGGGATTTGCTTAAATAAAACATTTTTAATCGTCCATTCTCCTTCTGTCCATACCCAAAGGCGGTAAATGAAAAAACTCAATAACACAGACAGTTCAATTGAGACAGCATTGGCGACATTGTGGAGTAGAAGAGTATTCCATCCCCAATAGTCAATCAGTAGAAAAATTAAGATTAGATTAAATAAGGTTGTCACACCTCCGCCGATCATGAATTTAACAATTTTTGACGAAAATCCTGTTTCTGGCATTGATTACTCCACAGCCGACCTAATCAACTAAACATACCATTATTAATGAGAAATTTCAAGGCATTTTTACATGAGAGACGTTCTGGCTCGAAGCTTTCGTGTAGACAACAAAACCCGATAAATCTGGCACTTCAATCTTCTGAGTAAAATCGGGTAAATAATGAAGATAAAATTTACCGTACTCGCCTCTTTCCTCAGCCCAAGCTGGTATCGCTATCATGGTAAAATTTTCAGGGATATAAGCCAAAAAATCGTCTTTACTAATCGGATATCCAGCTAAATACCGATCAAACGGACCCGAATCAATATGATAGAGTTTATTTTCTGCCATGAGAACCGATAAGGGATGCCAAGGAAAATACACTTGACCCGGATTATTTTTAGAATAGTCATACACAACTTGATGAACATTATTGAAAAAATTAGGTAATGTTTTATAAATATTCTGAATGGGTAGATTTACATTATAGATTGTTAACATAATTACTAGAGCCACTAACCCTGTTTGACTGACACGTTGTAAAATTTCTCTGCCTGATTCTATGGAGAAAGTTGTGGCTTTTTGTAATAAAACTAAATTAGCCGTAAGCGTTAAAAAGTAAACCGTATACATTCCATTAGCATCTCCGCCAACTTTTACTCGACCCAATAAAGAAGTTGGAATAAAAAATAAACTGACCATGAAAAATAAAAGCCAAGGATTTTCTTTGATCCAATCTTTTATTTTCTGAAGGTCATTGGGTACAGTTAGTAAAATGCCAACGCCGACGATAACACCTTGTAAAAGACAATAGCCCGCTAATTCTTCTGCCGCTGATAAAATAACCGATAGTTTATTATCGCCGTCTTCCCAAGGTTGATGACTGGGAATGGTAATCATATTAAATAATAATCCTTGCGGATTAAAGGCAACGATTAAAATGCCAGAAATGACGACTCCGCTCGTGACTAAACAAGCCAAATACCGTTTAAAAGTTTTAGTGTCATAAGCCAGAATTATATAGAGTGGCAAAGAAATTAATATCGGGACAGCAATTTGCTTAGTCCACACCGCGAAAACAGCAAAAATGGCACTGATCAATAACTTGTATAAAGGAATTTCACTTTTGTTTTGTTCTTTGTAAATGATGATACAAGCTAAGGCGGAAAATCCTAAAGCTGGACAATCCGCACAAATCCTAAAAGCATCATAAGATAATGCTCTTATATCTGTTGTAAAAAAGAAAAAGGCAATTAAGGCGAGTATAGATAAGGATAACTTTTGCTTTTGCCAAGTTTCACTAACATATAACCAAATTACGGGAATAAAGAAAAATCCTAGTGACATTAATTTACCTAAAACAAGCGCCCATGTGGGAGAATTAGCGATTGTCGCAGGCAAATAAGCCAAAGCCAGTAATGGTCCATACATATCACTAATCAGGGGTCCAACACTATCTTCAGGATTATACAAATTGAATTTATATTTTCCAAAAAATGCCATAGTTAAACGATCCGCATTCCACTCAGGCTCTGACGATGTATATTGCCCTGGCGCAGCAAAAGTATCCAGAATAAAATGATCAACCAAGAGGATAAGGCAAAATAATCCAGATATTATGATTGTATAGAAAATTAATTTGTCTTGATAAAATTTGCTATTTTTTGAGTTTAACAACATAGGTATAAGGCTCTAACTAATTTCTTTGAGCTAAAAGCATGATTGATACCCCAAAGGGAAGAAATAAACGACGAATCAAATGGCGCTCAAAAGCAAATACGTTAATTAACAGTTGATTCATCAGCGTTGGTGGCATAACTAGCTCATCCTCGTTTTTATTGAACAACGTTAGCAGGAGTCGTCCTCCAGTAATTAAAGGAAAGAGGAAAAAATTAAAGTAACTACTGAAATGCAGACAATAACCCGCACAACGAACAACTTGCTGCAAATTCCGTCGCAGGTATCTACGCTTATGATGCAGGAGTTCATCCTGTCGAGTCCAAAGCCAAGGATAAGCTGGAACAGTAATTAACAACCAGCCAGAAGGTTTAAGTTTTTTAGATAACGCTTGCAACGATCCTGTATCGTCTTCCAAATGCTCCAAAACATCTAATAGTACAATCAGATCAAAGGTTTTATCAGGGAAGGGAATATCGTCAGGTAAGCAACCGGGTTGAATTTTGCCGAGTTTAAGATCACTGGCAAAAAGGCGTGCTGTTTCATCTAACTCCATCCCATAAACTTCACCATAGCGAGCAAGCATTTCTAAATTTCCTCCGGTTCCACATCCGACTTCAAAAATTTCTGCGGATTCGGGCAATTTTAATGTCTGGATTACTTGTTCGATAATCAACCGTCGTGCGACAAACCACCAATGTTTGTCTTGGAGTTCCATCATTTGCTGGTACATTTGAGCATCCATGGCTACATCTATCTCATTGGTATTGACGTTCTTATACTTTTGCTTTTCAGCACTTTGGTAAAACCGTGATGATCTTGAATTAAATAGAGGGGACGTTGTTTAACCTCTTCATGAACTCGTCCCAAATATTCCCCGATTATGCCTAACCCGATTAACTGTACACCACCGAGAAAGAGAACAACGACAATTAACGACATATAACCGGGTACGATAATTCCCACAATTAGGGTAAAAATAATCAGAAACGTGGCATACAAGAATGCAAAAACCGCCAATGAAAATCCCACATACGTCCAAATTTTTAGGGGAATGTTGCTAAACGAGATAATTCCATCTAGGGCAAAATTCCAAAGTTTCCAATAATTCCACGTGGTTTGTCCTTGGTAACGGGGTTGGCGATCATAGAGGATGGAGCATTGTTTGAAACCAACCCACGCAAATACACCTTTCATGAAACGAGTGCGTTCCGGCATCTGTTTCAATCCTTGGACAACCCGCCGATCTAATAAGCGAAAATCTCCCACATTGGCAGGAATATCCACATGACTTAACTTGCCTATCGTATAATAAAAAGCTTTAGCAGTTAAGCGTTTTAGCCAACTATCATCTAAGCGTAAATGACGCTTAGCATAAACGATATCATACCCCTCGCGCCACTTATTAATCAGTTCTTCAATAAGTTCTGGCGGATCTTGAAGATCAGCATCAATGGGGATAACGGCTTTTCCCTGAGAGTGATCAATCCCCGCTGTCAAGGCAACTTCTTTGCCAAAATTCCGGGAGAGACTGACGACTTTAATCGCTGGATTTCGCTGGTGATGAGCAATCAAATATTGTAGGGTATTATCCTGGCTGCCATCATCAACACAGATAATCTCATACGTCAGGTTGAGTCGATTGAGAACGGAAAAGAGCCGCTCAAATAGGTGGTCAATATTTGACTCTTCATTGTGAAAAGGCACGACAACGGATAATTCGACAGACTCTAAAGTTGATTCCATCGTCGCTCTAAACTCAGCCAAGGCATCGTCGGCTGATAGTATTGTTTGATCGGCAATTAATTTCTCATCTACCGTTAACACTATTTTGTGTTCTCCAGGAGGAATGATCACCGGAACTTTAATGGTTACGTCACAGTCTTTTGTTACCGTAGCAATTGTTTCAATTGTTATCATTGTCGTTTCACTATCGAAAAATTAAATGTTTTCTGTTCGTTATTTAAAACAAGCGATTGATTTGTTAAAACACCTGGTTTAAATAATTAATTTTAGCTTCATTATCGGGTTGGATTAAAGAATTATAGAGAACCCCGCGTTGAAAGGAATCAAGTGTTGACGGAGAAATAGGTTTAAATTCAAACAGTCGATTGCCAATCATTAACGGTTCAATTATGCGGACTAATTGACCATTTTTGGCTTCTAACAAAATAATATCATGACTATCAACAAGACGGGGGGGTTCCCATTGGAGAAAATAATCAAACGCCTTGTTTTTAGGACTGAAATCGAATTGACCTTGATTGATGATTAAGTCTTGCCAATTGGGCTTTAACCGATAAACTTTGGGATAAAGTGTGTACTTTCGCCAAAAGTACCATCTCGGCTGATCATCAGTTTTCGGTAATTCATCAAGACGCTCCCATGTTTTAGGAAATTTATAAATTTGCCTCAATGTCATCGGTACACCCCATTGAATAAACGAATGTAACTGTTTTCCTGTATTTAAAGGAGCATCCACTAAAATAATCGTGTTTGGCGTAATATCTGGACAAAGGTGAATCACGTCTGTCCAAAATGCTCGTTGATAGTCCCAACTGAGCTGATTTTCGTGCTGTACTGTTATGCAAAATCCGACTAATAAGGAGAAAAATACCGCTAACCCGCTATTAACGATAGTTTGAGTTATCTTATGTTTAGCTATATTAACGATTAGGTAACAAAACAAACCCACCAGAATAGCGGCTCCGATCGCGGCTGTCATATGTACCCGCGAATCCCGTCCATTAATTGCCGTGGCGGCACGGGTAAAATTTAAGGGATAAGCCAGAATTAACAAGGTTAGTCCCAAAATGGTTAATTTTTTAATCGGTAACAAAACTGTAATAGTTCCTTCCGTATAAAAATCCGGATCAGGTTTAGTTTTTAGGTTCGATAAAAGTAAAATAAACCCGATAAGAAATAAAGGGACAATGATTAATAATTCTCCGTTTAGGTTGAGCAACGTCTGAGCCGGACGATAGAAAAACATACTCAAACTGACAAACGGACCAATCAGCATTTGACGAACCGGAGTGCTAATCAAGGTGAGAAAATCTAGCTGTTCAATCCTAGATTCACCTGTTATCTTTCGTGCGATAACAATTACGCCTAACATCGCTGCCAAAATTAGGGTATGTCTGAGCATCTTCTGGAACAGAGTTCTATCCCACTTGTTTTTAAATAGGGGAGCCGTAATAAAAACGGGAAATACCGTTTCATAGCATAAAAGTGACGAAAAAATAAGTAAGTATGACAATAGTTTTTTGTGGGACAAATAGCTGAGAAAAGCCAGAAGTAAAAGGGTTAAAGAAGAATAGAGAGAGATATGAGTTAAATAAGCGTGAGTAGTTTCTGCTGGAAACAGGGTAAATCCTAGGGTTCCAGTTATCACAAAAATCGGTTGATTCCAAAGGGACTTAAGAAAAACACCCATTAAAATATTGTTAATTAAAATGACCCCATAATTAATCCAGTAAAGCCCATGGAAATCTCCAATGAATTTGCCTAATAAACCAACAGAAAACTCAATAATATAAAGAAGGGGACGGGCTTCGGTGGCATTGAAGTTGAAAATATGCCAGGTCATGAACTCACCAATTTCGTCCATATTCATGGACATTGGCTGAGCGATTAAAAAATAATCATCTTCATACAATCCCAGATTATTATAGTGCCAAAAGTGGGCAACAAAGGTGATCACAGCTAATCCTAAAATGTATCGGCTCCCTTGTTCTCTCCATGAAAATGACAATGACATAGATAGCTTGCTCCAAAATGTGTCTTGCATCGTTTACCAATACTTTTGAACCAAGTATTCTAAGCCAAACCGAGAGGAAAACATTAAGGATTTGGGTTCTTTGGCTCCAGGTAACCGCCCCTGTTCCAGCAGCGCTTCAGCTTCAGTTTTATTACCAATGCGAACCAATCGAGAATGTTCTTGCCATTGCCCAGACTGGAAATAGCGATCGCACATTTGGGTTTGGACGACGAAAACCAAGTCCACCTCTCCAGTTAGCGGATTTCCCGACATACCAATAAACTGAGTATTCCGCTCATCTAAAGTCATCGCCACGCCGACTTCTTCCCACAGCTCTCGTTGAGCATCTTGATAGAAGTTAATCTCCTCAACCCTGTCAGAAAATGTCGCCAAACCTGCCACAAAATTGAGAACACCGGGACAATCAACGTGAGCCGATCGCTCGCCAATATAGACAGTGCCATCCGTCGTCAGGGGGACAACGGCGACGCCAATTCCCCGGGCAAAATAAGCATAGGGATCGTGATACTTTTCTAGCCCTTGCTGCATCAGCTTTAGCGCCGCCAAGGGATGACGATCTAAATCCAAACGATAACGAGGATAGCTAGTCGGACCAACCTCTAGAGTGAAGATATCCTGATGGCGAAACCAAAATCCAGCGACTCCAGCGCCGGACCAACGCAGTTTGCGATCGTCATAGTCTCCCGGATGGGTGCCATCGGTGAGGATACCGGCGTGAATTTGGGGGTTAATCACCCTGTCGAGGTAGGCGTGAAAGCGAGTGTCAATGGCGTCATTATCGAGACTTTTGGGACCATGCCCTTCCCGCACCTGAATTCCCCTGACGCCTGTCACGTCATCGGGTTCAACGAAGTGAAGCACGTTGCGCTCAGCGATTAGCGCCTCCGCTAGGGCTTTCCCGTGAGGTAAATTAGCAACAGCCGCCACCACCTGATCTCGATACTCAAGATATTCAGAAGCTGGAGACTCAGCCAGGTTTTGCTCGTTCATAGTTCATAATGTTTCCCCAAGAGCGGGTTTAGTGTAGGGGCGGGTTTTACTACTATCATTTAGGGTTGCACCCAGATATGACTCGCGCCCGCCCCGACAAAGTTGTCGCCATAAGTTATCTGTCAAAAGAGCCCCTACATCCTTGACAACCAATGGGGTGGGTTACGCTTCGCTAACACACCCGACGGCTAGAGGTTGTGGGGAAGTCTTAAGCTGATAAAATTGACGAATTTGGGCAATGATGAACTCTTGCTCATCGTCAGTCAAACTGTATGCCGAAGGTAAAGAAATCCCTTGCTCATAGACGGATGTACTCACCGGATAATTCATCTGGGGATCAGCCCAGCCTTGATAGCACGGTTGGAGATGGAGTGGACAGAAAAAGAGTCGGGTTTGAATCCCTTGATCGGCTAAATAGTCAGCGAGTTCAGCCCGGTTTTCGGCATAAAACGAGGTAAACCAATGGACGGGTTTACAGCGTGGATCAATAAAGACAGGCTGTAACTGGGGGACATCGGCTAAACCCATGATATAGGCGTGATAAATTTGCCGTTTGCGCTCAATAATGGCAGGCAATTTTCTCAGTTGAGCGATACCGACAGCCGCCTGCATTTCCGTCATGGCAAAGTTAAAGCCAATATGTTCATGGACAAACGTGCCTCGATGGGAGCGACCATGATTTTTCAGGCGGCGACAGGTTTGGGCAATACTATCACTATTGGTGAGAATAATCCCGCCTTCACCACAGGTTATGGTTTTGTTGCCATAGAAGGAAAAAGCACCAGCGTCTCCGTAGTAGCCGACATGGCGATTGTTGAACTCAACTCCAATTGCCTGAGCCGCATCTTCAATTACCTTTAATTCAAATCGGTTCGCAAAGGTCAATACGGCGTCCATATCCGCACTTTGACCATACAAATGCACGGGCATAATTGCTTTCGTCTTGTCCGTGACTAACGCGGCGGCGGCGTCTACATCAATGCACAGGGTATCGGCTCGTACTGGACAAAAGATGGGCTTAGCGCCTGCCATAATTACGGCATTCGCGGACGCCACGAAGGTTAAGTTGGGAACAATAACTTCATCCTCATGACCAATGTCTAAAGCCTTTAAGGCGCAATACAAGGCGGCGGTACCATTGCAAACCGCGATCGCGTGTTTTGCCCCGGTTAATTCTTTAATCCCAGCTTCAAACTTGGCTGTAACTTTATTTTCGGTTAAGTACGTTGACTCGATAACCCGTTTAACTTCGAGCCATTCACTATCATCGATCCACGGTTGAATTTGAGGAATCATCGGTTATCTTTTTCCCAAATATTTGTACGAAGAGACTTGCTCTAGCCTTTTTCCGACGAGAACGGATTAAACTTATCTAGCCAATCCATAAAATTTAGACTTACCTTATGAGTTAGTGGCAGCCAGGGTGTGAAGATCAGGATTTTCCGGATCAAAGGGAACATCTAATAGGGCAACTTGCTCACTGTCCTCTAAATAACGCAAGGTGTGCAGCATGTAGGGTTTGATCTGAATGCCTTCTCCTGAGTTCAAAATAAATTGTTGTTTTTGCTGAGGATCGTGGCAATTTTGCAGCTCTACCTCGGCTTTCCCACGCACCAAAAAGATCACTTCGTGGGTTCTGGTATGAAAATGACCACCCCGAACTTGACCTGCCTGGGTGGCGACAAAATTTACTTCTTGCCAAGAGCCTTGATTCATCAGCCCCAAAAATGAACCTCTATGATCCAAGTGATTCAGGTAACAGGAAATTTTCTCGGAGTTCACCGCTATTTCACCTTTCTAAATAGCTAATTACAACGATAGATATGAGGGAAAACAACAGGTAACAGCCATGCCATCACAACTATGATCAACACGCCATAACGCATCTCTACATTCTGAAAGAAAGTAGTGTTCCTGATGTGAAAAAGTCCTCAGAATCTTGGAAAAGACTGCTTCTGAAGCCCACACTGTATTCGTAAGATTACTTATTTGGAGTTGTTACCGAGCTGGGTGCAAAAGTGATTGTTAGGCAAAGTCACAATTAAGATCAGGCGATCTAGCGTTTATGCCACGGTTAAGTATACATTAATTGCATCATACACAACCAGGACGGATTATTTTTTTACAAAACTTAACAAAGTAGCTCTGACGACAGAAATTCCCTGTTTTCCGGAATCCCGATGTGAGGGCGCAAGCTTGGGTTCCTAGCAGTTTAGTGTACCCTTATCGGATTCCCAATCTGGGAGAGAATCCCCACTATCGAGATGGCTTGTACCGTTTAATTTTTAATTGTGTAACGACTTGAGGGACTTAAGGCTGGTGGGCAATGCCCACCCTACGGTATATCATAAGTTTTGTAAATAGACCTCAAACCCTTACAAAGGAGGAAGGACGAATGACGTAGCTTGCTTCTCAATGGTAGCGAGTTCTCCACCGCCCGCCTTTAATTGTGTCCACGTACTTAGAGATAAATTTCCATGAAATGGTATAATGAACCGCCTGTCTGGAATGAACAAGAGCAAGTAATTACAGTCACGTCAGGACTAAAAACAGACTTCTGGCGCAAGACGCATTACGGATTTATCCGCGATACGGGACATTTTTATTATCAGGACATAACCGGTGATTTTATAGCTGTTGTGAAAATCACTGGACAGTATCAGGAACTTTATGACCAAGCGGGGTTAATGATCCGCGAGAATGATCAGACGTGGTTAAAGTGTGGAATTGAGTTTGTCTTCGGTGTACAATATGCCAGCACGGTGGTCACGCGAGAGTATTCGGATTGGTCTGTGGTGGGTATTCCGGAAAATCCTAAGTCCTTATGGTTAGAACTAAAACGTAGCGGCGGCGCTGTCGAGATCAACTATTCCCTTGACGGCGAAAATTTTACGATGATGAGATTGGCTTATTTAACTGAAACAGAAACAGTGCAAGTGGGTTTAATGTGTGCGTCACCGGAACGGGAAGGGTTTCAAGTTGTCTTTGAGGGATTTCAAATCAAGACTCTTTCACCATAGCGGTTCAAACTAATCTAGTAGTTTTGGAGGACTAATTTATGTTGAATTTAGATAGAATTACGTTTAATCCACGTATCATGGCAGGAGTTGCATGTATTCGGGGAATGCGAGTTCCGGTTTCATTAGTTTTAAATTTAGTGGCAAATGGTAAAACAGTGGAGGAAATTATCGAAGATTATCCCTATTTGGAACCTGAAGATATTCAACAGTCATTGCTGTATGCTGCATGGCTGGCACGAGAGCAGGTTTTCCCTATCGTGGGTGAGAAAGTCGGATGAGATTTTTAGCGGATATGGGTATCTCGCCACGTACTGTTAATTGGTTAAAAGCTGCTGGTTATGATGCCATACATTTAGTTGAAGAGGGTTTGGAACGATTAGCCGATGATGAAATTCTTGTAAAAGCTCGTGAGGAAGGGCGAATTCTTTTAACTGTTGATTTAGATTTTGGTTATTTGTTGGCGGTGAGTGGGGAAACATTACCCAGCGTAATTTTATTATCATGTCGCCTAAGAAGAATTAATACTAAGTTACCGGATAGCCGATTTCACGCCTTATCAGCTCCCTTGCCGGTTTTGGCTAAATAGATACCCTCAAGAATCACAGCAAAGGCTAATAGGTTGAGAAGACTTAAACCTTCCGAGAAAAGTATCCAAGCAAAAACGGCAGTCATCACAGGTTCAAGCAACAGAACCACGGTTACAAATGCGGAAGAGAAATACTTAAGACTATAGACAATTAACCCATGTCCTAATCCTTCACAGATAGCCGCCAAACCGAATACCGCTAGCCACCCTTGCCAAGACATTGGAAATACTTGGTCTTCCACCATCAGCACAACGGGTATCATAAACAATGTACCCAACAAGCAGCGCCACAGGAGGATATTTTGAACCGCTAATCGACTGCGAAGTTGTTCTAGGATTAAAAAACTGGCAGCATAGAACATGGCAGAGAATAACGCCGCCGCATCACCAATAAACGCGGTTTCACTGAACAAGCTATTTTCTGATAGAAAGAAATCCTCTAATCCTAATCCAATTGCTCCAGCCAGTGCAATTCCTAGTCCAAACACAAATCTCCGGTCAAAACGCTGACGGAAGAACAACCATCCTCCTAAAGCCGTGAATAGGGGAGGCATATTAGACAAAACCGTCGCATTTGCTGCATTGGTTTGAGTCAGCGACCATGTCCACAAAAATCGACCCATGACATGAACAATAGCGACACCGAACAGCAGCATGATTTCACTGATGTGATAGCGTGAATTGGTTTCAGACGGCTCATCCAACTCCTTGTTTTGGAGTTGCTTAAAGCTATTCCACAACCCAAAGATAATTGTTGCTATCCAGAGGCGATTGAATACCGTGGCATTGGCGCTAATTTCCTGAACCGATATCTTGATAAAGATGGCAGTTAGCGACAAAGCAATTAAGGCGACTGATAATAAAATTAATGCCGTCCAATTTGGCGGTGAGTCTATTTTTGATTGGGTTGATTCGAGGTTATTTGTTGTCATTATCGCTACGCATTTACCCGTTCATGATAATTGGGGTTTGCTGAATAAGAGGACAAATGTTATACCAAATCCACCTTTATTACCCCCTTTTGCCAAGGCGATTGAAATCGCTGCTACACAAACAAAGTCCGCCTGCGCGGACTGGGTTATAAAGACTGATGTCATTTGCCAATTGTCTTGCCAAAAATTAACAAATGACAAATGACAAATGACAAATGACTAATGACTACTTTTTCAACCAGCTAAACATTGCCCGTAAATCTTTACCCACCTCTTCTATAGGATGTTCAGCTTCTTGACGGCGCATGGCGGTGAATCCAGCTTTACCTGACTGGTTTTCTAAGACAAACTCACGGGCAAATTGACCGGATTGAATTTCTTTCAGGATTTTCTGCATCTCGGCGCGGGTTTCATCGTTAACGATGCGAGGTCCACGGGTATAATCGCCATATTCAGCGGTATTAGAGATACTGTCACGCATATTGGCTAGTCCGCCTTCCACAATCAAATCCACAATTAGTTTGACTTCGTGGAGACATTCAAAATACGCTAACTCTGGCTGATAACCCGCCGCCACTAAGGTTTCAAATCCCGCTTTAATTAAGGCACTCAATCCCCCACATAACACGGCTTGTTCACCAAATAAATCGGTTTCCGTTTCTTCCCGGAATGTGGTTTCTAAAATACCCGCACGAGTTCCACCAATCCCTTTAGCATACGCCATGGCGCGATCGCGAGCTTGACCTGTGGCATCCTGATACACGGCAAATAGGCAAGGGACACCTTCTCCCTGTTCGTAAGTCCGTCGCACTAAATGTCCTGGTCCTTTGGGTGCCACCATAATCACATCCACATCAGGTGGGGGAACGACTTGACCAAAGTGAATATTAAACCCATGGGCGAAGGCAAGGACGTTCCCTTTTTTCAGATTCGGGGCAATTTCTACATTGTAAACGGTTTTCTGTACCTCATCCGGTAGCAAAATCATAATCACATCCGCCGCTTTCGCCGCCTCAGCAACAGAATGAACCGTTAATCCGGCTGACTCCGCTTTCGCCACCGACTTACTGCCCGGATACAAACCCACAATCACCTTGATGCCACTCTCTTTGAGATTCAGGGCGTGGGCGTGACCTTGAGACCCATACCCGATAATTGCGATAGTTTTATCGCTAAGTAGGTCTAAGTTAGCATCTGTGTCGTAATACATCCGGGTCATAGAAGTATCTCCCTTACTACAAGCATTTTCGTTTGACTGCGAACTCTTGATTTTACCCCAAAACCTGAAGGGGCGGCTAAGAACGCCAAAAAGGAGACGGGGTATAGGGTGACCGGGTGTGGAGTGTTAGGAAAATCTCAGCACTCTTATCTGAGAGCTAAGTGCCTTTTCTGTTATCAATCATTCACTGCTTTTCATCCCGATTGTATGGGTTACGCAAATATAAGACTAAAGTAAAGAAAATTGTCAATGGCATCGATCGGAAGTCTCAACCAGGCTAAACTTGAGTAAGTCTAAACAGATTTAGCTATGTACGCCATTAAGCGAGAACTCAAACTGAATAAGAAAGAGATATCTCGAATGCGCGGCATGGCTGGGTTTAAGAGAGTTGTCTACAACTTCGGGCTAGAGCTCCTGAAAGCTAGCTGGGATGTCCCAGGAGTAAAGATGGGTGACTCGAAGCGGATAGACTTGATCAAGAAAATCTTTACATCCATGACGATGCAAAAACCGGAAAATAGCTGGATGAAAAAATATCCATCCACTATTTATCAGTCAGCATTTAGGGATCTAAAGAATGCCATTTATCGGTGGAGAAAGGGATTGTCGGGTTTTCCTAAAAACAAGTCAAAAAAGAAGGGAGACTCCTTCACGGTTTATAAAACAGCTGGAGTCTATCCGGAGAAGGGGAAACCCGCCCTCCCCTTTAGCAACCGAGTGACAATTTCAGAAGGAATTCACATAAAACTTCCCGGATTAAAAACATATCGACTCAAAGAGCGAATCAAATTTATTTGCAGTTCTCAGACATTCACTGTATCAAGAGCGGCAGACAGATGGTTCGTTTCTTTTGTTTTAGATGCCCAGAAAATACCCCCAATTATTCATCCTGTTCTTCGAGCAGGTGTAGACCTGGGGGTTAAGTGTTTGGCAACTGTTTCCGATGGTACGAAATACGAGATGCCTCTTACCACTAAGAAAGCGAAAACCAAGCTAGGTAAGCTCCAGTGGCGAAATCGCCACAAAGTCCTCGGCAACAAAAAACTTAAGGTCGCTGCCTCTAAGGGAGCCAGAAAGTATTACGTTAATCTGTCTCGTCAGCATCTGCGTATTTCCAATATTCGCCGAGATACGATCCAAAAGATGACAACGGATCTAAGTCGTAGAATCTACAACATTAGGATAGAAGACCTTAATGTTTCTGGAATGATAGCTAATCACAAATTAGCGGAGGCTTTGAGCAACAACTGTTTCTATGAGATTCGTCGTCAGCTCGTCTATAAACAAGCTCATTACGGAACAAAATTGGAATTGGTAGATCGATGGTATCCTAGTTCCAAAACTTGTTCTTGTTGTGGGAATGTTCAGGAAATGAAACTGGATGACCGAATCTTTGACTGTAAAAAATGTGGGCATTGTCAAGATCGAGATGAAAACGCATCCATTAATCTAGAAAATGCCCCGCCTGACAAAATACGCTTGGCTTGAGCGGAATTGACGCCCGTGGACAAGAAGGAGCCGACTCCCTTGGCTGAGACGGGAAGAAAACATTAGATTTTAGCTTTAGCTAAGTTTGAGTAAGTTTTTCGGAGCAGTCCTGAGAAGACCCTCGCTTTGAGCGACGGAAGTGTCAACTCCCTCACTTTGACTTAAGTAGCTTTTTTATTTTTACGAGTTACTAAAAAAGAAGTATTAATTTGAGGATCTTGCAATAGTTTATCCAAACTATTTCTATAAAGTAATCTCTTCAGAAATAGCCTTGATCCCCCTAGAAAAAATTCGGTTTTTAGCCAAATCTTTATGGCGATAAAAACTTCCATTTTTTTGAGCGCTACAAATCCCCAATGTAATATTGTTGACGATTTTATATCTGATAGGTTAGGCAAAGTATGCCGATATTTATCGCTAATGCAAGCATAAATTTCTTCTTTAATTATCAGGTTTGTTTCTAGGCGATTCTCTAAAGTAAACTTGCAGTTAAATGATCCATCCCAAACAGTCCGGTAAGCCAGATATTTATTTATAAAAACGGCATCACCAAACTGGGCAATTCTAATCCAGGAATCAATATCATCATAATTAGTATCGAATTTTGCATCCCATCCTCCTGATTTAAGAAAAGCTAGACGGGAAAATGCCACTTGTACAGGAGTGCCAAATGGCAATAGTTCCAAAAGCATGGCGTAATGAATCTCGTCTTGGGGAATATATACAAGCGTTCCCTTGCCAACTTGCCGACTTCTGCTGACTTCTTTTTCATTCCTATCAACCTGAATGGCTCGACAGGAGCAAATTACAGCCTCTGGACGCCCGGAGATCGCCTTAGCCATTTCTTCAATACACTTAGGGGCAAGGTAGTCATCATCATCCACCAGTTTCACCCAGTCTCCTGTTGCCAATGCTACACCCTGATTGACCGCTCCTGAGTGACCCAGTTTTGTAGAATTTCGGTGATAAATTAAACGAGTGTCCCCCCTGTATAAGAGTTCTTTGTGTCGCTCCTGGACATAAACCTCTGTACCATCAGACGAGCCATCATCCACCACAATCACCTCGCAAGGCATCGTTTGAGCCAAAGCACTGTCAATTGCCCGCCTGAGCAAGGTGAGGCGGTTATAAGTCGTGATGACAATGCTAAATTTCATAACTGTTCTCCACCAAAATTATTCTGCTTCGATATCATAATTTAGAGAAATCTCCGCAGCGGCTGAGAATCGCTATTGTCTAGATTTTGGTTTGACCTGTTCTCTATTCTGCTGAGAAACAGGACAATACGATCAGCCGTGGATATTTATAATTTTAAGCTATCGAGTCCTAAGAGAGATAGAGGATATGGGGAAGATAAGATGGGGGGATGGGGCGGGTGCGAGTCATATTTGGTTGAGGTGAAAAACGATAGTAGTGAAACCCGCCCCTACACAAATCGATGAGGGCGGGCGCGAGTCATATTCCTTTTAAAAGACTGTCGAAGTCCAACTTCCATGCAATCCGTAAGGAATATGATGCTTCAGATGCAGTCGTGCGATCGCGCCTTGGTTTAAATCTCGACTGTCTAAAATCACCACATCGGAGCGATGATGACTCGAATCATAGACCAAGGTTAACACCCAACCCTCATCTTCTCGCTTCGCTTCAGGATGGGGAACAAAAATCGGTTCGCTGACAAAGCCATGGGGGGCTGCACTCCAAATTTGTTCCTCACCTGTGGTTAAATCTAATTTAGCAATGGCTTGCAGTGGAGCATTGCCTGTGGGATTATGAGCCACTCCCATGTATACATAACGGTAAGGGCGTCCAACGTGATCGGGATGGACACAGGGAAACTCACAGGAACGTTCTAATAGTCGCTGTCGTTGTACCGTAGAATCCGCTAAATTAAGCGTAAACCGAAACAGTTGTCCCGGCGCGATCGCATCAAAATCCACGTCCCGATAATCTATCTCCGAGTCCACTTGAGTTAACGACTCATAGCAGATAGAATCCACACAAATTTGCTCCCCTTGCTCAAAGGCATTCGCATGGTGAAAAATAAACCCAGCTTCAGATTCTAAGACTTGCATCGGTTCATTACCATGACGCGGAATTACTAAAATCCGAGTCGGTGCGTTGGGTTTAAAGTCTACACATTGACCCGCCCCTTTTAATCCCAACAGGAAAGGAAAGGGATTATAGGTGACAGGATTTTGGAAAAAGATGCAGTAATTCGGCGTAATTACAAAGTCATGGATAAAGGCAAAACCCGGAACCGTGCGACACTGACCACGTTTTAATGTGCCAGCTTCATCTAATTCATAAATGGTGATTTTGGTGGAAAAACCCGGTTTAATCGCAAAATTCACCAAACAAGGCGCACCCCCATCTTGGTTGCAGTTTGGGTCAATCCAAGGGTGGGCGCCAAACGCCTCTCCGGGTGCCAAAATACCGTCTAGAGTGTCTTTCCCTAGGGTTTCTAAGGTTTTGGGGTCTAACCGATAGGGTTCCGCCGCTTCCCAAAGGGCTAAAAGTTTACCGCCCCAGTAAATCACATTCGTGTTGGCGATATTTTTGATATCAATATCAAAGGCATTCGCCAGCCAACCTCCGGGCTTTTGGGTGCCAAAAACACCGCGATAAAGCATTTTTCTGGCTTCCTGTTCTTTGAGGTAGCCTTCAGTACGGACAAAACGATTGCGGAAATAAGCACGACCTTGATCAAAGGCGATCGCACAAATCATACCATCGCCATCAAATGGGTGATGCAGTGGTTGACCATGAATATCAAGTAAACCCGGACCATTGCGAAACAACGTGCCATTCAGCGCTGGCGGAATTTCGCCTTCAATGTCCTCAATCCAGTAATCATATTCATTCGGTTGGGATTCATACCCCCGTTTCCATCCTTCGCGGTCATAGGATAGTGAAGACTTTGATTCAAAAAATTGTTCTGTTGCAATCATCGTTTATTCCCTCGTTATTTAATCGTGTTGTTTGTTTGTAGTAGGCGCTTTAGCGCTTTTGACAAGAGGACTAAAGTCCTCACTACAAACTCGGATAAACTCTGGCATGACGTCGGGTAGGAATGGCTGTTCGGATAGAGAACCCGACGTATGATGTTCAAATACTTCTGCTGGCGGTAATGATTTTGATTCGGTTTCGGATTTGATTTCAGCTTGCGGATCACTCGTCGGTAACCACCCTAAGAAAGGCAAGGGCAATAAACTAGAGAGGTTGGTAATTGTGAGTAATAACCACAGGCGATCAAAGTTATGTTCTGTCACCCCTAGCCAATGGGTTAATAACGCCCCCAATTCGTGAGATAGTAGTCCTGCCAAATTCCATATAGACATCAGCAAGGCAAATAAAGTCGCTTCCACTCCCGACGGGCAAAGTCTGGCTGAAAGCACCAGTACGGGCATAAACGTAATCTGTCCAATCACCGTCAGAATCAGACTGTCGCCTAAACTAAACCAGTGATCATCGATGCCTAACGCCCGATTCGCATGGGTAACCAGGATTAGAGTTGTCATCCCCAAAACAGCCGACAGGACAGTTGTCCATCCCATAATTGTGCGGAAAGGGATACCCTTTAAAAAGCGTTGAAAGACCCAAACCCCCACCAGAGACGCCAAACTGGTGACTAAACGCACCCGCCCTAAAAATTCCGGCTCAAATCCGAGTTCATTGGTGGAGAAGAAGAAAAAGGCTGAATCGGCTGTGGGTGTGGCTTGCCAGATAAAGATAAACGCGGTGGGTAACCAAATTGCTTTTTGGGTAACCGCATGGCGCAGTTGCTTGATTTGCTGGGTGACGGTGGCGATGTTCATCCCGGAAGTGACGGATTCTTCAGCAATTAACCACGCCACACCACAGACGAGTAGGGGAAAGGTGGCGGTGATGCCAAAAACAGTTTGTGTATTGAACGCCTCCAGTAGCCAACCACTCAGATAAGCCGTAATCAATCCCCCTAGGGCAGAGATACCCCAAGTTAAGGATTGCAGGGAACCGGAGTCGCTGAGGGATTCCCGCCTTGCCCGTTCCACCACTAGCGAGTCTACGATGACATCACTAATGGCTACGGATAGGGAACTTAGGAGAATGGCAAGGGTTGCAGCCCAAGCTGTATCGACTACTGTTGCCAAACTTAACCACGCGGCTGTTCCCATTAAGCCCGACAGGACTAGATAGGGGCGGCGGCGATAGCCAAATAAGGGGAGTCCGTCGGACAGAAAGCCAAATAGGGGTTTAATTACCCAGGGTAAGGCAGCAATCCCCAGCAGCGCTGCGACTTGGGCTGGACTCAAACCCAGTTCATCTTTGAGGAAGAAGCTAATCGCTAAACGGGCTAGCCCTAGGATACCTTGGACAAAGTATACGATGAGAATGGCAATCAACTCTGGGGTGGGTTCATTGCCAAAAAAGACCTTTTCTTTGATTGCTTGTTTAAACCGATCAAAGCCGGAGGCGGATACAATCATGAACTTTTTTTAAGATTTATCTCTTTTTATATCTTACACGCTGTCTCTGGGTTGCCTCATCTGTCTATGGGCGATCGCCTCAAGGGGTGACAAGATAGCTAAAAAGGAGACAGGGTGTCGGGTGTGGGGAAACAGAAGGAGGTTGACCCTTCAAGCTACTTGTAGTGGACTGACACAGCTAAAATGGTGGGATAGATTTGACGTTTAAACCAGGGAGAGCAGG
Source organism: Coleofasciculus sp. G3-WIS-01 (assembly GCF_040223135.1). Taxonomy (NCBI): domain Bacteria; kingdom Bacillati; phylum Cyanobacteriota; class Cyanophyceae; order Coleofasciculales; family Coleofasciculaceae; genus Coleofasciculus; species Coleofasciculus sp. G3-WIS-01. The sequence continues at coordinate 89,930 of NZ_JAVJZI010000072.1, read as the reverse complement.
GGATGTAGGGGCGGGTTTTACAGATAACTTATGGCAACAACTGATAACTTAACTAAACCCGCCCTTCTAGGGGAAGCACAGACCCCGTAGCTGAAAATTAGGATGGGCAAGGGTTGTGGCTTAAGTTGACACGGATGGATAATATCGTGCCCCTACCCTAAATGGCCTGTGTGCTTAAGTCCTACATTTATCTTTTTGAGCCGCACCAATGTGCGGTAAAAGGGCGCACGCCGTGCGCCCCTACAATTCTAATCCACTAATTAAGGTGTGCCACGCCACTACTGGATTGACACAGCTAAAATGATGGATTAGGTGTGACCATTGAATCGGGCGCACGCCAATGAGAGCCACTATAGACATTGACATTAAGATTGAAATGTCGAACAGCTTAGTGCTTATCGAGTCAAGGATTCCACGTTGTCGCCTAAGCCAAACTTGAGAAACTGGAGGAAGTTCTGTGCAAATTACCATCCATTTACCCGATGAAATTGTCAACACAATCCAGGAGAAGTGGAATAACGTTCCTGGAAAAGTCGTGGAGTGTTTAGCTATTGAAGCTTACCGTCAGGGAGTGATTACTTCGGCGCAAGTCGGAAGAATGCTAAACCTCTCTTCGCGTTATGAGGTGGATAGTTTTCTCAAACAAGCAGGAGCCTATTTACATTATGATGAAACTGATTTTGAGCAGGATTTGTTAACGATGAAAAAACTAATGACTCAGGAGACACCAGAAAGTTAATGGCAGTTGTATCAGATACTTCACCGTTATGCTATCTGGTGTTGATTGACTTAATTGATTTGTTGCCTCAACTCTATGATCAGGTGATCATTCCTCATGCTGTACTCCATGAGTTATCTGCACCTCAAGCACCTGAACCTGTTCAAAGCTGGATAAATCAACCTCCGGCTTGGCTAAAGGTTCAACGAATTGATCATCAACCCAATGTTGAGCTAATTGAATTAGACTTAGGCGAGCAAGAAGCGATTACTCTAGCTGAAAAAATTGGGGCTAATTTGATTATTTTAGATGATCGGGATGCACGGCAGATGGCTTTGCAGCGTGGTTTAAATGTGATTGGATTGCTCGGTGTTTTGGGGGTTGCTTCACAGCGAAAATTGATTACGTTTTCTGTGGCGATTGAGCGTTTACAGCAGACGACATTTCGGGCTTCACCAATTTTAATTGAAACGCTGCTATCGCGATATCAGTCTATTGAATAGAGAAAATATCTGTATTTATTCCGTTGCTGTGTTAACGGCTCAAATGGAAACGCGATCGCTAATGCGGTTATGATGATTGACAAGACAACTGGCGATCGCATAAACGAGTTGGACGTGGGCAATGGAGCATGAATTTTACGAGCGAGGGCGACAGAAGGCGCAACAAGGAGATTTAGAGGGAGCGATTCAGGATTTTGAGCAAGCGTTGCAGATTAATCCAGAATTTGCCGATGCTTACTACAAACGGGGATTGGCTCGCTTTGATTTGGGGGATTGGCAAGGTGCGATCGCAGACTATTCTCAGGCGCTACAGGTGAATCCTGAACATCTGGATAGTTATTTGGGGCGCAGTTTGGCTCAGTTGGCGCAGGGAGATGCTCAAGCTTCCCTGGAGGATGCTCAACAGGTTCTCCAGATTGATAGTAATCACGGGGCGGCTTATAAGCTGCAAGGTACAGCCTACCGTCGGTTGGGGAAAATGAAAGACGCGATCGCATCTTTTAAACAAGCCGCAAAACTGTACCTGGAACAGAAGGATAAAGACAATTGCCAGAATTGCCTAGAGAGTATCAAACAAATTCAGGCAGCGCAAATCCAGGCGGCGAGTGCGGCTGAAACGCAGAAATATCTGACTCAGGTTATCACCAAGCTAGAACGGGGGAACTATCGGGAAGCCTTAGAGGATTGTCAGTGGCTGTTGCAAGTTGCGCCCAATGATGCTAGAGCCTATTGCTATCGCGGAATTATTCGCAGTAAATTGAGGAATTTACAAGGAGCGATGCAAGATCTCGGTCGAGCCATGCAGCTCGATCCCCAGGATATCCAAGTTCGTCACTATCGGGGGCGGGTTCGCATTGAACTGGGGGACTATCGGGGCGCGATCGATGATTTTACCCAGTTACTTGAGCTACAACCAGAAAATTCTCAATTTTACGTCTGTCGAGGTCAAGCTTACTCAAAACTAGGCGATTATCGCCAAGGAATTGAGGACTATTCGCGAGGGTTGACGATTCAGCCAAATGATCCACAAATTTATTATCATCGGGCGGCGGCTCGTGCTGATTTTCAGGATTACCAAGGCGCAGCGGATGATTATCAACAAGCGGCGAACTTGTATTTTGAGAAACAGGATTGGCAGAAGTATCATCAGGCATTAAATCAGCAGAAGCAGCAAATAGCAAAGGCTGAAGCTGAGATTAAAAAACGCTCCGCTAAACTGAATCGGAAAGATATCTTTATCAATCAAGAACGACAAATTTGGTCGAATGCGCGGGTGGATCGAGAGTTACAACAACAACTCCTGCGGATGGTGGGGGGATACTGGGATGTTGCTGCCCGTTTGATTGAAATAGCTAAGAAAAAATATCCGGGGATGCCGGAGAATTGGTATCTGCAAAAGGTAATCGATGATTTAGAGCGCGATCGCTAATTTAAATATCTCCACAAAATCCGTGTTCATTGATAAAGGGTTCAGACTATTTTTTCCTGTCCGTTCTGTCCTGGTATAGAGTTAGCTATCTTCCCAAAAATTACCACACCTAATTTTTCTATAACCTATTCTAGGTATATCTATCTAACTAAAAATAAATATCCTGCTACTTAAGCATTTGTTGTAAGCGCTTGACTCGCTTGAGGCACGCTTAGTGCCTACTACAAACTGTGGCATAATGCGGGAAGGGGTTGGCTGCTACAGTCAGTTGGACAAATTTAAGGCATCTTCGGGTTCGAGTAATCTCTCCATAGCTGTCCAGCGGCTTCTGAGACGCTCAGAGATCTATTTTTATGGTTTTTCGCATCCCTCGAACGGTTCGTACTGCGTTACCCGATTTGGCACATCTGCGAGTCGTGGGAGTTTCAACCATTGCTGTGATCATTACCCTTCTGGGCGTGCGACACTTGGGTGGACTAGAACCGCTAGAACTGGCGGCGCATGATCAGTTTGTCCGCCTACTACCTCTGGAAACTGAACCTGACCCCCGGATCTTAGTTGTCGCGATTACAGAAGAAGACCTAGAAAATCAAAACCAGTGGCCCATCTCAGATCAGGTTTTAGCACGGGTTTTACGGCGATTGCAAGCCGCTGACCCCGCCGTTATTGGTCTAGATTTATATCGTAATCTTCCCGTGGAACCGGGTCATCAGCAGTTAGTGGAACAACTGCAACAACCGAATTTAATTGCCATTCAAAATATCGATATCCGCGCCGGAACCCCACCCCCCCCAGAGGTATCACCGGAACGCATCGGTTTTAATGATATACCCCTTGACCCGGATGATGTGGTTCGTCGCAATTTATATTTGGCTGAGAATGAAAGTGGCGGGCTTTTCTCATTTTCCCTGCTTCTGGCACTTACTTATCTAGAACCCCGTGGGATTGAACTGGAAGCTAGTCCCAATAACCCAGACATTCCCCAGCTTGGTGAGGCTGTGTTGTCACCCTTAACGGAAGATGCGGGGGGATATCAAAAGGTAGATACTAGAGGGTTCCAAATCTTACTCAATTATCGCTCCCCTAATCAGGTGGCGCGACAGGTTTCCTTGAGCGATGTTTTAAATGGAAAGGTTGATCCGAGTTGGGTGCAGGATAAGATTGTGATTATTGGTTCAACAGCACCCAGTCTCAAAGACTTATTCGCCACACCCTTTAGTCCCGTTTTAGACGAAAACCCGAAAATGTCTGGGGTTTTAATGCAGGCTCAAATGGTTAGTCAATTCCTTGATGCGGCGACGGGTGAACGTCCTTTATTCTGGTTTTGGTCCCAACAGGAGGAAATCCTGTGGATTATTGGCTGGATTGCAATTGGTGGAATATTGGGGCGGGTGACGTATCATCCCCTGGCGTTAATTATTGGGGTAACGGGTAGTTTGGGGGTGTTATCCAGTGCTTGTTTTTACCTACTCACCCAAGGTGGCTGGGTTCCCTTGGCGGCGCCAGCATCAGGATTTGTGTTAACGGTAGCGATTTTTGTCACCCATCGCTCTTATGAAGCCCATCAACAGCAGCAGATTGTGATGAAGCTGTTGGGACAGAATACCTCTCCGGAAGTGGCTCAAGCTCTTTGGCAAGGTCGCGATCGCTTGCTAAAATCTGGGAAGTTACCGGGGATTCGCCTCACCGCCACGATGTTCTTTGCTGATATTAAAGATTTCAGCACCATATCGGAAAAAATGACCCCAGAGGCGTTGTTGGAGTGGTTAAATGAAATTCTGGGAGTAGTGACTCGTGAAGTCCTCCAGCGTCAGGGGATTGTGAATAAGTTTACTGGGGATGGGGTGATGGTAGCGTTTGGTGTTCCCATGTCTCGTCTGCACAGAACTGAAGTTGCCGAAGATGCCAAAGCGGCGGTAGACTGTGCTTTAGCGATTAGCGATCGCCTCGAACAGATGAACCGGGATTGGCAACGCCGAGGTTTACCTGTGATTGAAATGCGGATTGGCATTTTTACAGGTCCAGTTGTAGTGGGTAGTTTAGGGGGGAAAGACCGTTTAGAATATGGAGTTATTGGCGATAGTGTTAATATTGCTTCCCGGCTAGAGAGTTGTGAGAAACATCGTCAACCGACTCCCTGTCGGATTCTCATTGGTCAACAAACCCTGGATCAACTGCAAGGGGAGTTTGAGGTTGAATCCTGGGGACCTTTAGCCTTGAAGGGGAAACAGCAAACGGTGAATGTTTATCGCGTTTTGGCACGAACCACGGTATCCGAGTAGAATGGCACTGAAAATTTGCCTTTTGGCATCGCCTCCACCCTTCATATACCGTAGGGTGGGCATTGCCCACCAGCATACCAGTCAATACCCTTCGTCTCAGAGTAGGAGTGCAGAGTATACAAGGGAGTTCAAATGTTAGAGCTGAATTAGATTAAACGCAATCAATTAGACACCTAGCTAATGCTAAATTCAGATTAACTACCGCCGTTAAAATTCAGTCCGCGTAGGCGGACTTTGTTTGTGTAGCAGCGATTTTAATCGCCGTGACTTGGTTAGGGCGGGTTTAGTTACATTTGGGTAAGGTAAGAAACGATAATTGTGAAACCCGCCCCTACAAATCATGCCATCGAGGGTCACGAAGGGTCAAACCTTTTCCCGAAAACCGCCTTGCCATCGCGTTAGGGGAACACAGTCAATATTTAGTTGGTCAAAGGTACGCGCTACAACAAAATCCACTAAATCTTCAATGGTTTGAGGATTATGATACCAGGCGGGAATTGCTGGCACAATCTTTACCCCAGCTTCGGCTAGGGTGGTGAGGTTACGCAGGTGAATTAAGCTGAATGGGGTTTCACGGGGTACGATTATCAGTTGACGCCCTTCTTTTAACTGCACATCGGCTGACCGTTCCAATAAATCCGAACTCAAACCATTAGCAATTTTTGCCACTGTACTCATACTACAGGGGATAATCACCATTCCCAACGTCCGGAATGAACCACTGGCAATGGTTGCACCCACATCCCCCCAGCGATGACAAATCAGCTTACCTTTTGTCGGTACACCCGCTTGCTGACGCCAGAATTGTGCCTGCTGTTCAGGTTCTGGAGGCATACGGGTATTTTGTTCAGCTTGCCAAACCATATAGGCTGATTTTGATGCCACGAGTTCAATGGTATAGTCGGCTTCTAAGAGAAACTTCACGGCACGTACTGCATAGATTAAGCCAGAGGCACCAGTAATACCGAGGATTAAGGGGAACATTTGGGGATTGGTTGAAGACACGCGATTTTAACGAGAAGATAGTTGTCAGTCTTTACCAGTGTAGAGGCGTAGCAGGCTAAGTTTCTACATAAAATAGAATCATTTTGTCGCCAATGTTCTTATTCGGAATTTTAGCCTAAGCCCTGAACTAAAGCCCTGAACTAAAGTTCGGGCTAAAAGCTAAAACCCGTTAAAACGGGTTCAAATACTCAGTAAGCTTTAGCTTACTTTAGCTTTCAGCCGGAAATTTATTTCCAGGCGCCCAAGTCCAAGTTGGCAACATTCTGTTTAACTCAGTGACATTCATATTATGTTTTTTCAACTGTTTGCGGTTGAAGAGAGCTTCCTAAAAAGGGTGAAATAGATTTGACCATTGAATTGGGCGCACGTCAGTCTTATGTGTCAACTTAAGCTCTTGCCAGAACGCAATACCTTGATGCGACGCCACCCTAACCCTCCCCTTATCAAGGAGAGGGAACGTTTCCTGACAGGTGTAGGTTTCTTATTTTATGGTTGGGACAAGACAAGGATGACAAGGAAGGAAAGAAGACAAGGGGGAAAAACCGTACAAAATTTTGTTCGATCAAGCTAACTTCTAAAAGCCGAAACACCCTATTTTTCGTTCTCACTCTTCCTGGTCTACTGGTCTACCTATCTTCCTTGTCTTACCTAAACCCCAATCTTAAAAAACCTACCCTTGTGAGGGGAACGTTTCCCCCCTTAACAAGGGGGGATTAAGGGGGGTTAAAGGTCAATCTATTGATTTAACACCCAGCGCCGGAAGAGTTCAACGATAATCTGCCAAAACTCACCGTTTTGGTGAATCACATCATGGCGTTTTAATGTCTCCAACGCTTCCTCTAGTTGTTTTTCCTCTAAGGGTGCAAGTCCTGATTCTCTGAATAATTCTGCTAATTTTATCCTTAATTGTTCAATCGTTAACCCATCCGGGTGAGGCGCTAACACTTTGAGGATTGCCTGTTGACCCGCAACTCCTCGCGCCGCTTGACCCCAAACGCCATCAAAATAATACCGTCCTCGCTGATAAAATGCGGGGTTATTAATCACCGCTTCCACATCCTCTACCGTAAAAACAGGGTCAAGAGAATGTCCCTGTTCAAACACAAAATCATTGTAACGGCGCACAAGTTGGAATCCCACAAGCTGAACTAAATAGGGTTGACCTGCGGTGAGACGATAGATTAAGTCAAGGGCGTCTGGGGTGTAATCCAGGGGAAAATCAACCGCCTCATTATCCGGCACATCTGAAACAGTCGAATCTGGATTTTCTAGGCTGGGATTGGCTAAAATTTGACGAGTTGCAGCAGGTTCTAAGAAACCAACGTGAATCGGAATAACGCTGGCAAAAAAGGGTTGGAAATAATCGGCGGTCATTTCTTCTAAGGTGTGCAACCCGGCAAAAGCAAAGGCGACTTTAGCATTCATTTGCACCAATCCCCGCAGATAACCAATAAAATCATTAGGGATTTTTCCCGCTTCGATGAGTTCCTCGATTTTCTCGAATTCATCTAGGGCAATAATTAACCCCTGTAGAGACGCGCCATGGCGCGTCTCCATCTCTGTGCCATGGCGCGTCTCCGTCTCTGTCCCCTGCAACATCTCGACCACTTGTTTAAAATAACGTTCAAACGTCCGATAGGGAAGATTGAGCAAAGCATCATCATCGGGAGGGGAACAACCCATAGCATCAGAAATGGCATCACTCATTGCCATTAACACTTCCCCGACACCTTGGGGACTGCCTAAACGCAGTAGGTTAATATAAACGACTTTTACCCGTGAACCGGAACAGTTTGCCACATTTAAAAGAATCGAGGTTTTCCCCATGCGGCGATGACCATAGAGAACAACGGATTGGAGTTGTTGACCCATAACCCAGAGTTCTTCTAATTGTCTAAGGATATCGTCTCGCCCAACAAAGCGATTCCCTTCTACGGGGTCACCGACAACATAAGGATTAGTGACGGGTTTGGTGATGGAAATCTGCCCAATTTCAGTCGCGATTTGTAATAAAGCGTCTTGCCAAGTTTGGGTAATATCTTTAATCAGTTCCCTTTCAGCTTCGGGTAGGGTTTCGATACGATTAAGGATAGTTTCTAGTTCTCCTAATGTCCGAGTAAGGGCAAAGGCACGGGTGGAACGAGAGACGCTACGCTCAACCACTCGCACATCTTCCACGATTCGACGGAGAGCGTTTATGGTGTTCCAAGTTATGGGACGTAGTAAGGGTTCATTGGGGGAAGTAGGTAGTTCTAATGTGGCGATTGTGGCAGGTTCTTTGGCTTCAGAGAAGGTAGTGAGAGTTTGGGCGAGGGTGAAGAGTTCCTCACCATAGAGAAGGGAACGGACAACGGCAAAGGCTTCCGTTGCTTTGGCGGGTTCTTTTTCATGGAGATGCCAAAAACCAGCCGCTGCAGCACGGGCAGGAGTATCTAATCGAATACCTGTATATCGAGTACCTGTATCCGGAAAAGCTGAAGCAAAACGTACTAACTGCCAATCAAAAGGGGCTTCAGCTAACCGAGAGACACGCAAAATTAGTTGTTCTGATGGGGTTTTCGCCAGTATCTGATGAACGCTTTCCACAACGGGAATAAATTGTAGGGTATATGCCAATAGCTGATTAATATTGTGCAAACCTGTTTCCCAATCCTGTTCAAGCCAATTCTGCAAACGCAACCCGAGGTAAGGTAGGGGAAGTATGGTTATGCGCGGAAATAACCAACTTCCATTTTGGATATTTTTTAGGTTTAAAGGTGAACCAATCAGCCAGTTTTCTGGACGCAGGATTGCCACACCAAACGCCACGCCAAACGCCACACCAAACGCCACGCCTCCCGCCACGCCAGTCACGCTCAACGCCACGCCAAACGCCACGCCTGACGCCACGCCAGCCACGCTCAACGCCACGATTCCCACCAAGCCTCCCTCCACGCCTGACGCCACGCCAAACGCCACGCCTCCCGCCACGCCAAACGCCACGCCTCCCGCCACGCCTGACGCCACCAACGCCAAGCATGACGCCACGCCAAACGCCACGCCTGACGCCACGCCTGACGCCACGCCAAACGCCATACCTCCCGCCACGCATGACGCTACGCCCAACGCCACAAACATCACACCTCCCACCACCTCACCCAAATAAATCACAAAACATATCTGCAGAAGCAATCCAAAGAAAGTAACAGGAATAGCAATAGTCAATATCAACCCCTGAATAAGCAACTGACGCTGAATCGGATTCTGGCGCAATTGTTCTAAGCCCTTACGCCAATTCATTTCTTTTGAAGGAATATACCCACCACCAAAGGTATCCACATACCAGCGCAATGCTTGAGGAAAATAAAACACCCAATACAACAGACGTAGATAATCTAAAGGATTCCATAACGATAAAGGGCGTTGCAGTTTAGGCGCTAAATCTAAGCGAGGAACAGAGATTTCATTATCTTGCTCATTCTCATCTTGCTTGATTTCATCGTGGCTAACTATATCTTGGCTCATAACCCACCCTCTAAATACCGAGAATACATTCGATAACACAACTGCATCAATCGCCGGGGATGTCCCCCACTCTCCTCAACTAACTGATTAATTTCAGCTTCAGTAAACCGTACCGAATTCCTCGCTAAACGTGCGTCAATAAAATCACGGGCGGTTGGTTCATTCCAGGGTTTTATGATTTCTTCTTGACAAACTCCTGCCAGAGGCGAAGTTTTGCCATTATCCCAACTATCATTAAACAGTTCATTTAAAGATTCATTCGCCGCCAAAACCAGCTTCAGTGGTGCATGACTCCCCTCAGCCAAACCCCGTAGATAATCCCGCACACCGCGATTAAAGCCATCCCAGGTCATTTTTCCCACATTATCTAAAGCCAGCAGAACTTGACGCGATTTTAAATGGCGACTTAACCTTGCTCCCTTGCTTTCCGGGATACCAATCTCATCACATAATGCACCATAGAAATCATCTTCATCTACAACTGTATTTAAGTCGAGAAAGACAGGCTGACGCGGCGAATGGAGATAACTGTCCGCCAGTCTGACAATCTGGGAAAGTAAAGAAGATTTACCGACACCCTCTGCTCCGATTAAGGCAACACTGCTCCCACTATTAATCACCTCGAATATCTGCCGAATTTCCCGTTTCCGGTTAAAGAAGTCTTGCGGATTATCGATTCTGCCTTGTTGGGGAGTGAAGGGATTAATGGTTGGGTTGTCAGAATCTACAGGAATCGAACTTTCTTGTAACACTTCAGTAGAGGCTGACCCCTCTGATTCTAGCGGTTGAACTTGAACCTCTACACCATAAAGATATTCAATTTGCTTTTTAAAATTTCGTTTATTAATTTCAGCATTAAAAGACTCTTTAAGTCTTTTGCATAACTTTGCGCCTAATTCTCTAGTGTATTGATCATCAAAATAGTTTTGGGCGGCAATCTGTTTATAACCATTACCTTGCCAAATCCCAATCACAATTGCCTCTTCCGCTTCAGTCAAAACAGACTGAGAGTTATCCCCCAGCCGCCTGTTGATGAATTCTAGCGCCTCTTTTGAGTCCATTAGTTAAGATCGAGGTTCATTTGCCAATTTTATCGAACCTATCCCAATTCTGCTAGTTTGTAGTTGCGCTGTCTTCGCCATCAATGTTTCAACATTGAGAACAAACTGATAATAGGGCGACCCAAGTCAATTGAGTGGATTGGTTTTATTAATTGGTGGAAGCGGGTCTCCCCTACAGGATTTCAACAGACTTACTTGAGTTCATTCTCTGCATCTAGCTGATTGTAATAATCCTCCATTTCTGTATCGAGTTCACGGCGGTAAGCTTGGATATAATCCAGCATCTGATCAAATTGTGGATCGTCTTTATACTTACCCGCCAATTTCACCCAAGGATGATCTGATTTAGGCAATTCAAGATCAAGCTTATCCATTTAATCATTACTCCAATTCCAAAAGATTAGTTACTACAGGCGTGAGGGCGCAAGCCTTGCGCCCCTACAGGTGGTTAAATGACAAATGACGAATAACAAACCAACATTATCCTACATCTCCCTACAAACACTAACGTTCTAAATTCCCCTACTTCTACCTACCTAAAACACCGATCGCCCAAGCCATCATGGTTATATCGATAACCGAGGTAAACACCATGATCAACCCCAACCCCCAAACCCAACCCAATCTAGAACCCCAAACAAACACCATCGAAACCTTCACACCCACACCCCTAACCCAAATCAACCCCACAACCCTAGTCCAGTACGGCGGGATCACCACGGCGGTTATATTAGCGATCGCACTCCTAATTCTGGCGTTGGCGGAATATAATAAGGTTTTCTTTCCCCCTCGCCGCTAGCCGTTAAGGGTAAACTAAGAAAAGCCTTGGCAAGCATTGCCTCTGTCAAACCTGATAACGACTTGATTCATGACTACTTCGCTCAACGAGCTAGAGACCCAATTAGTTGCCCTCAAACAAGAAGCCACTCCTGCGATCGCAAAAACGGATACGCTGGATCAATTGGAACAGTTGCGCGTAAACTACTTGGGGAAAAAAGGACAGTTATCCCAAATCTTGCGCGGGATGGGGAAGCTATCCCCCGAAGATAGACCTCGAATTGGGGCGCTAGCGAATGAAGTCAAAGAAGCCCTCCAGCAATCCCTTGACAACAAACGCCAAGATTTACAAGCTGCCCAAATTCAGGCACAATTAGCCGCCGAAACCCTTGACGTAACGATGCCAGGGGTTTATCGTCCTCAAGGTCGGATGCACCCGCTCAATAGTATCATTGACCAAGTTCTGGACATCTTTGTGGGTCTGGGTTACACCGTCGCCACCGGACCAGAGATGGAGACAGATTACTATAATTTTGAGGCATTAAATACCCCCCAAGACCATCCGGCGCGGGATATGCAGGATACCTTTTACCTCCCCGATGGGAACCTGCTGCGAACCCATACCTCTTCGGTGCAGATTCGCTACATGGAAAATAATGAACCCCCCATCCGAATTATTGCACCAGGACGGGTTTATCGCCGGGATACGGTTGATGCGACACACTCCGCTGTTTTCCATCAAATTGAAATTTTAGCGGTTGATGAGGAGATCACGTTTGGGGATCTCAAAGGGACTTTAAAAGTCTTTTTCCAAGAATTATTTGGTGAAGACGTAGATGTTCGCTTACGTGCTAGTTATTTCCCATTCACAGAACCTTCTGCGGAAATCGATGTGAAATGGAGAGGGAAATGGTTAGAGATGGGCGGCTGTGGAATGGTTGATCCCAATGTGCTGAAAACAGTTGGTTATGACCCAGAAGTTTATACCGGGTTTGCGGCGGGGTTTGGCGCGGAACGCTTTGCTCTAGTTATGCACCAAATTGATGATATCCGCCGCTTATATACCAGTGATTTGCGCTTTTTGCAACAGTTTTAGATTAGGAAGCAATGTAGAGACGTGCCATGGCGCGTCTGGAAGCAATGTAGAGACGTGCTATGGCGCGTCTGGAAGCAGGGGAAGTGGAGGGAGTATTGAATGTGTAGGGGCGGGTTTCATTATTATCGTTTCTTTCCTCACAAGGGATGTGAATAAACCCGCCCTGACTGATCTCAGAATTTTCTGACTAACACTCCAGGTTCTTTCTGAATGGGTAAAACGTCTAAAATATCAGCTTGGGCGCAATAGTTTAAATCTTCGTGACAGTTTAACCGGAGTAGGCGTTGACCATGACTGGCATGGTGAAACATTTCTAACATGTTGTCTTTCCACTGAGCATAAAGGGCAAGAGCGCCGATGACTTCATCATTACCCGCAATATCGCCAAGAGAATGATCGGTGTGAGTGATGAGGCTATCTGCGATCGCACCGGCACAAGCGGTATCTTCTAGGGAGTAGGAGCCTTCCCAGCCTGAACCCACGAGCCAAACAGTTTCGGGCTTTTGCTCAAGCAGATACTGCACCACCGTCTGACGATTCACCATTGCGGCGGCTAGCACCACAGGGGCGTTCTGCACGCGCTGTAATGCGCGAGTCCCATTCGTCGTCGTGATAAACAAACGGCATCCCTGGACGCGCTCTGGCGTGCAGTCTAGGGGAGAATTGCCTAAATCAAAGCCAGCGACTTTTGATCCGCCCCGTTCTCCGGCGCGAAGGCGTTTTTCTGGGAGCCATTTTTCGCTCACTTGCATTAACTGCTCGATATCGCTGAAGGCTTGAACCGCTTCAGCACCCGCGTGCAAAGCTGTGGCAATGGTAGTTGTAGCTCTTAGCACATCAACCGCGATCGCACAGTCTGGCATCCTATCGGTTGGGGTAAGTTCGGGGGTGTGGTAAATAAATAGCTTCACTGGCTCAGTGCACCTGCTTTTTCAAATGCCGACTCCATATTGTACCCACTTAAGGTCATAGGGTTAATGATAAAAGGCTTATTTGCCGGAAATTTCTCGATTTTTCCGGTAGTTTTTAACCTTTTTTTCGCGCCATGCGTTCAATCGTGTCACTTAGACTATTCGCACCTATCCTTTCCCGCTCTTGCTCCAACCACCGAACAGCCGTTTCGGTCAGCGTCATGGTGAGTTTACGCTTGGATTCGTTGTAGATCTTCTTCCTGGACATCCTGACACTTTCGCTATGGCCGTGTACAATACGAATATAACACAGATTAAGCGGATTGAGCCAATGCTATTAGGTTTTAAGACCGAATTAAAACTTAATAACAAGCAGCGAACAGCACTAGCTAAACATTGTGGCGTTTCTCGCCATGCTTGGAATTGGGGTTTAGGTTTAACCAAACAGATACTTGATCACAACCAGGATAACCCAGAGGATAAAATCAAGTTTCCTACTGGGATTGATCTACATAAGTGGTTGGTAGCGCTGGTTAAACCCATCTGCCCCTGGTATTATGAGGTGAGTAAATGCGCCCCCCAGTATGCGCTTAGGCAATTGGCTCAAGCCTGGAAAGATGCGTTTGAGAAAAATAAAAAGCCGCCTCGGTTTAAGAAAAAAGGGCGGGGTGATAGTTTTACCCTGGATGGGTCAATCAAGCTCGACCACTTTAAAATTAGAGTCCCTAAAATTGGTTGGTTGAGGACCTATGAACGGCTACCAGTCTGTTTTCAACCCAAATCTGTAACCATATCCAGGACGGCTGACCGATGGTTTATCAGCTTTAAGCTGGAACATGAGCCAGTTAACCGACCCAAGCCTCACCTTGTAGTGGGTGTTGATCTCGGCATAAAAGCATTAGCCGTCTTGTCTACCGGGGTTGTAGTGGAGGGGGCGAAAGCTTATCGAAAGTACGAGAAAAAACTCTCTCGCCTGCAATGGTTGAACCGCCACAAGCAAATCGGTTCAGCTAACTGGAAGTCTTCCCAAATCAAGATAGCCCGTCTGCACCGGAAAATAGCCAACATTAGAAAAGACACGTTGCACAAACTCACATCCTATTTAGCCAAAAAACACAGCCGAATAGGGATAGAAAAGTTGAACGTGTCTGGAATGATGGCTAACCATAAACTAGCAAAAGCTATTCAGGATATGGGTTTTTACGAATTCAAACGCCAGCTAGAGTACAAGTGGAAGCTGTACGGAGCAACACTGGTTGTAGTAGACCAATGGTATCCCTCGACTAAAACTTGTTCGAGGTGTCATACCGTTAAGGATGAAATGCCTTTATCTGAGCGATTTTTCCGGTGTGACAACTGTGGACTGGAAATCGACCGAGATTTCAACGCCTCCATTAATTTGGAGATAGCCGCCAGTTAGGTGGCGTTAGCCTGTGGACTGGTTAAGTGCCGTCACTGCCAGGATGAAGCAGGAAGTAAACAGCATATTCTACCAGGTATTGGTAGATTTGTGTAAGTTTTATGTAACGGTTTAGGTTTTTATTAGATCATCTAACCATTGCAATCATTTTGAACGATTATGGCAACGATTTACACGCTCCATCCGGAAACGCCTCAAATACGCCGAATAGAGAAAATAAGGGACGACCTACGAGACGGTGCGGTGATGTTATATCCCACAGATACCGTCTATGCCATTGGTTGCGACCTGAATGTCAAATCGGCTGTGGAACGGGTCAGGCGTTTAAAGCAACTCTCGAATGAGAAGCCGTTAACGTTTTTGTGTTCCTCGTTATCCAACATTTCTGAATATGCTTGGGTGAGTGACCCAGCTTACCGAATTATGAAACGCTTGATTCCTGGACCCTATACCTTTGTGCTACCCGCAACCAAATTAGTACCCCGACTAGTGATGAGTCCCAAGCGCAAAACCAGTGGTATCCGAGTTCCGGATCATCCGGTTTGTCAAGCCATACTCGAAGCGCTAGGCAACCCCGTGATTTCCACGTCGGCTCATTTACCCGATGAGATGGGACATTTCCCCACTGTGGGACTTGAAAGTGCCAAACTCTTTGATCAGTTTGAAGGTTTAGTGGACATTATTGTCGAGGATGGCTCGGAACCCGGTTTCCAGGTATCTACCATTCTGGATATGACTGGGGATGAACCGACAATCCTGCGCCAAGGTTTGGGATGGGAAGCCGCAACGGCGTGGGCTGTACCCGCTAGCCAGAGTTGGGAATAAGGTGAGACTGATGGGTGTAACCCTTTAAAGTTAAACCCAATCCAGTTAGGCTTTCGCTGCTCAGCATTCGGACTACAGGAGACAGACGGCGGATTTCGGACGAAAGTCCACAAATAAATCCAGTTTGTCAATTGTCTACTCTCACTCACTCCAACAGCCATGGAAATAATAGACCCTTGTCAAGTGCCTAAATGCAGGTGGAGCAAGGGTTAGCAGCCATAATCCTAGTCCCTAAATCGGTAAGGGTGTCTGCCGTTTACTCATGATCTCTTGTTTAGTGACACACCACTCAACCAAAGACTAAGCATAACGTTTTACATTCAAATTGTGGACAGCAACAGAGTATTTATTCCAAATAACCACTCGTTCCTCTGCTGATGTCTGGGTAATTCGTAACTGTAGTCTTTAGGGGCAATACCATGAACGTTAAAACTGTAAAATCTATCACTCAACCTTCCCCAAACCACCTCGATAATCCGGAAGTTTTCGGCACAGACACTCAAAGTTTAATTGATCTGTTGCTAGAGGAAATGCGGTCGGCACTCTATGGTTCCAAACCTTTAGGTCAAAACAATGGTGGTTCGGGTTCTGAGTCCAAACCTCTACCCAGTCGCGCTCAAGTGGTGGCAAAACGGATAGCGCTGGAGGTACAACGAATCTGTAGCAAGAGCGATCGCATTCAAACCTCTGGTCAAGTCCGCTCGTGGCAATTAACCCTGGCACGTCACCGCTTACACAAGTGTTTAGGCTACTATAAATTGGGTTCTAAGCAAGGGCGTGTTGAATTACACAGCACATTAAGTGCCATGGTTTATCGCCATATCGCCCAACCCCAATCCCAGTTAAAATTCTCGGCTCGCTATAATTTGATTGAGGACTTTTTACAAGACTTTTATGCTGAGTCCCTCAAAGCATTTCGCCGGGAAAATGAGGTAGATGTGGACTACACGCCTCGCACTCAAATTGAACTGGCGGAGTATATGGCGTTTACGGAACAGTATGCTAAGCGGCGAATTACGTTACCGAACCGTTGCAGTCAACAGCTTATCGTCCTGAGAGCGCAAAGTTTTGCCAGACGCCAACCTAGTGAAACTCCTCTGGATATTGAGCAGGCGGTGGAATTTGCCAAGGGGGAAGAAGCCCAAGAGCTCAGCCGTTCACCGGCGATGCAACAAGTGCGGGCTCACTTGGTCGCTCAAACCACTGATCCGAGTGAGTCGGTACTGCGCGATCGCGTGGTTACTGAACTGGTCAACTATCTTGAGCAACAAGGTCACTCCGACTGCGCGGATTATCTGGTCTTAAAGTTACAAGACCTCGCCGCACCCGAAATCGATGAGATTTTAGGGTTAACCCCCCGCCAACGTGACTACCTACAACAGCGCTTTAAATATCACGTCGAAAAATTCGCCCGGTCATCCCACTGGAAACTGGTACACCAATGGCTGGGAGCTGATTTGGATCAAAAATTAGGCATGTCGTCTGACCAATGGGAAACCTTTTTAGCTGAACTTGATCAGCAACAACAGCAACTACTGTCTCTTAAACAAGCCCACAAGAGTGATGCTGAGATTGCAAAAGCCCTCAAGTGTACACCCAAACAACTGCAAAAGCGCTGGACTAAGTTATTAGAATTTGCCTGGAAAACTCGCAATTCCGAAGTTTCTCTTGCCCAGTAAGGAGTGGAACAGGTGAATATGGAGGAGGTCGAACAAAAAAATTTGATTCTCTTAGCTTGTCATTTTAACGGTTCAAATCTAACCGTTATCCCCCTCTAACTCCTCCAGTTTAGATGGGGGATTCTCCTGAGAGTATCGATTCAATACGGAGTTGCGGCTCATTGTAGGAGCATATTTCAGACGTAGCCTATTACCTCCAGGACGCAGGGGAAAGATTAGCTAATTTTATGCTGACAAGAGAAAGGACTAATGGAAAATGGGACCGCTTTACAGGGTGTCTACAGATGATGACTAATAATTTTTGCTAAGGTAGTGTTGACAATTTGAAATGATTAGGACGTATTTCTGGGCAAGCTTACTGTCTTGAGCAGTTGAGGAGAGCCTCTCATTCATTAGACTCATTTATTAATAATATCAGCAAACATGGTGGTTAAAATGGCTCCAGTTTTAATATCATCCCCAGTAACAGAACAAGATCAACAAGCTCTCCGGCAGATCTGGCAAACCTTGGGTCCCGATAGTTGTCCTCGTTCCTACAATTTCCATTGTCATACTACGGCTTCTGATGGTCAGCTTCATCCCAGAACGTTAATTGAACAAGCCATTGCAATCGGTCTGAAAGGGTTTGCTATCACTGATCATCACACAATCGGTGGTTATCAAATCGCTCAAAACTTTCTAGATTCCCTCCAGCACTCTTTACCCACTCAGGCAATTCCTCACCTCTGGACTGGCGTAGAAATCACTGCTCGCTTATTAAATACGGATGTTCATATCTTGGGCTATGGGTTTGATCCCCACCATTCCAGCTTAAAGCCTTATCTCCAAGGCAAAGCCCCCCAACATCAGCAGGCTGAAGCAGCAACTGTAATTGATGTTTTGCATCAGGCAGGTGGATTGGCGGTACTGGCTCATCCCTGCCGTTATAGGCGTTCAGCCCATGAACTCATTCCCGCCGCCGCCGATTTTGGAATTGATGGAGTAGAAACGTATTATGCTTACGCTAACCCCGATCCTTGGCATCCGAGCCCTAAGCAAACTCAGCAGGTGAAACAGTTAAGTAGCACCTATAATTTGCTCAATACTTGTGGTACAGATACCCACGGTTCAAACTTGCTACGGCGTTTGTGACGGCAAGTCACAAATGATCAGCTCGATCAACAATAATTTGTAGGGACACGACATGATAATTTGTAGGGACACGACATGTCGTGTCCCTACTATGTATAGGGGTAAATCCTCAGTCAATTCGGACATTTTGTCAATAAACTTGTAGAGACGCGCCATGGCGCGTCTCTACAATTGCATGGCGCGTCTCTACAATTGAGTCGAGGATTTGAACCTTTAGCATTTCATCATTCAAATGGGTCGCAAACGTGTCACCTTCAAGGTAAAAGAACCCCCTCCCGTCTCTCCAAAAGCACGGACCCGGATAATATAGGTTCCGGTTTCAGTAATCCGGGAAAATAACAACGAATTCGTCGTGCCATCAGGACCATCATCATTTTCGGCAATAGTCGAGCCATCAGAGGCTAGGAGTGTGACAATTGTGTCAAAGCTATCTGAAATCAAATCAATAGCCACTTGGTCACCAGCACTCAATTCGAGGGTGTAGTCCCGGGCAAACCCGCCCTCACCCGTAGGAATATCTTGCTCAGTGAGGGTATCAGAGATTTGATTACGCTCAGGAATCGGAATGGGATTATACAGTTGATTTTGCGCTCTCACTGCCGCCGCAGTTAAGCCCACTGTCAACCAGGTTATAGGAACAAGCAGAGCAAAGCTAAAACGAGCGGCAAAGGCATTCATCATAGAAAAAAAGCATTCATTTAGGCTAAACGAGTCAACAAATTCGCAGGCATCCCCAGGCTCAACGAATTAGTATGAATTATAGGCACTCTACTGTAGTTATTGATGATTGGGCAGTTATTGATGATTCGGCACTCATGATCATCACCGTCGAATATTGAAACAACACCACTCTTGACGCTTCCATAGGGTAGCCACTGTCCAGTTATGTTGTTCTAGGGTATCAGCAATGGGTTTCGCCTGATCCAACAATATCCCGCTAATAATTCCCCAACTCTTAGGACTTGCGATCGCACTAATTCCGGGAATGAGATCCATAATCACTTCTGCCAGGATATTACAGAGAATACCATCAACCTTTTTCCCATTCAAAAGATGAGACAATAGATCAACACTACCTTTCTTCACCACTAAGCGATCAGCACTAATCTGATTCAGTTCTCGGTTGCTGCGGGCGGAGCGCACGGCTAGGGGATCAATATCCACCGCCAAAGCTTTTTTTGCCCCCAATAATACAGAGGCAATGGACAAAATACCCGATCCACACCCAACATCCGCAATAACTGGGTGGCTATTATCATAACCGATTCGCATTTCCAAGGCTTCCAAGCATAGCTGCGTGGTAGGATGGGTTCCTGTACCAAATGCCGCACCCGGATCGAGACGCAACAGCAGTCGCTCGGTTTGTTGAGGTACAGATAACCAAGCCGGATAAATCAAAAAGCGATCACCAATTTCTGTTGGTTCCCAATACTGCTTCCAACTGCTTGCCCAGTCTTCTTCATCAATCAAGTGCCACTGGGTTAGGGGGATTGGCAATCCTACCGTCAGCGCATCTTGGCGCAACCATAGGGAAAGTGCTGCCAAATCCAACAGATGTGCCTGATTTTGGGGTAAGTGCGCTCGGATCAGTTGAGAGTGTCCTTTGCTTTCACAGGACATCCCTCGACAGCCGAAACTCTCCAGTCGCCAGAAGATTAAATCCTCCAAGGATGGATCACTCAAAATTGTAATTTCCCACCAGCTATTTGCCATACGATTTCAGATTTTAGATTTCAGATTTTAGATTGAGGGAGAGCCGTTGAAAACCAACAGATACCGGAGAATCGTTGTTCTACTGTCTGAGTTATCCAAAATCCAAAACCCAAAATCCAAAATTGACGTGACTACAGTGTTACCGTATAAGCGTCCCGAATACCAGGAACTTTGGTGATTTCGGTCAAAATTCCCTCCGGTAGGGGATCATCAATGCTCAAGACCATTACAGCATCACCTCGGACAATTTTGCGACCGACCTGCATACTGGCGATATTCACATTAAAACTACCCAGCAGCGACCCAATTTTACCAATAATTCCCGGCATATCGCGGTGCAGGGTAAAAAGCATGTGGTGACTCGGTGGCACATTAATCGGAAACTCGTCAATACTGGTGATATGAATTTCACCATCGCTCAATAGCGCTCCCGTCACCGAATGTTCACCCAAGGAACCCTTAGCCGATAGCAGCAGCGAACCACCAGAATAATCTTGAACCGAAGCATCGCGGGTTTCAATCACCCGAATTCCTCGCTCTTTTGCCTCAATTGAAGCATTGACGTAGTTCACCCGCTCACGTAAGGCTTGGGATAATAGTCCTTTCAGAGAAGCTACCACTAATGGCTGACTATTATTTGTGGCTAACTCCCCTTGTAACCGGACATTCAGCAGTTCAATCCGCCCACCCGCTAACTGACTGACTAAATTTCCTAGGGTTTCTGCCAAACGCATGTACGGTTTGAGCTGTTCTAACACATTAGGCGATAATCCGGGAATATTTACAGCTGAACGGGCAGGTAATCCTAAGAGGACATCACGAATTTGTTCAGCCACATCAATGGCAACATTAACTTGGGCTTCTGCTGTTGAGGCACCGAGGTGAGGCGTGAGGATCACTTCCTTGCCCAATTCTCGCAGGGGAGATTCTCCCAGGGGTTCTGACTCAAATACATCCAGTGCTGCCCCAGCTATTTTACCTGTCTTTAACGCTTCTGAAAGTGCCGCCTCGTCAATTACTCCACCTCTAGAGCAATTGATAATTCGAGCAGTCGGTTTCATTTTCGCCAAGGCTTCGGCATTAATTAGATGAGTGGTTTCCGGGGTTTTGGGAATATGCAGGGTGATGTAATCCGACTCCCGCAACAACAAATCCATATCCACTAGGCGACAGCCTAGCTGCTCCGCTCGTTCCAGGGAAATAAAGGGATCATAAGCCAGTAACTTCATCCCCATGGAACGGGCGACTGTTGCCACATGGGAACCAATTTTACCCAAGCCAACAATACCCAGGGTTTTTTTGTAAACTTCGGCGCCGATAAAGCGTTTACGATCCCATTGACTATTTTTCACCGACTGATTGGCTTCTGGGATATGGCGTGATAACGACAGCATCATCGCTAAAGCGTGTTCAGCCGCAGCGATGGTGTTCCCTTCGGGGGAGTTAACCACCACAATACCCTGACGGGTAGCCGCCGGGACATCAACGTTATCAACGCCAACTCCTGCACGTCCAATAATTTTCAGTTGTTTGCCGGCTTCGATGATTTCTTGAGTCACACGAGTGCCAGAGCGAATCATCATGGCATCATAGTCAGCGATGATACCAACGAGTTCCTCAGGCGATAGAGTGGTTTTCACATCAACCTGAGCCACTTGGGAGAGAATATCAATTCCAGCTTGATCAATGGGATCGGATACAAGTACTTTAGACATTGCCAGTAGAAGGGTTGAAATGAGCTACACCGATTGCGCCTTACTGTAAATTAATATAGGACAGCTTATCAACTACACAACAGGGCTATCGCCGGACAATCGCGATGACTGACCGCAGTAGGTTATTGTAACGGTAAAGGGGTCAGTACTTACCACATTGACTGAAAGATTTAAACTTCCCTGGGTTTAAGTGGGTGTTGGTGAAGAAGTGTTAACCGATGAAATCCTTATCCTGTCTGGAGTGTACCTGGCTGTATTAGGACGTTGCGATCGCGGCAGCTATGGGGAGCTTTTTTGTGGGCGGTGGTGTTGATCCGCTAGAACAAAAATAGTATAATGAAGCTTTCAGTTACTTTACTAACACTCCAAAGACAAAGATTTTGTTTGAGTGCCTAAGTTCTGAATTAGTTCGATTACCTAGAGTGCAAATAAAATGGAATGGACACGTATAGGAAATCCTAACTCTAACAACCTAGCGATAAGTTCATTAATTACTGGTGAGCGTCATCATTTTCATTATGTGCCACGAAGATCTTCATTGGTTAATCAAAATTGGCATAACCGTTCTTCTCGTGTGACTCCTTATCGAGATTGGCTAGAAATCTGGAAACAAAGCGGCGATCTTTATCAAGATTTGCATGGTGGAATTATCACCGAGTTTCCGCAATTAGCAGTGGCAGTTGGGTTACGAAAAAGATTAGCTAGAGAACCTATTCCTGTGGTAGCTTCATCTTTTAATCTTGGTCGTTGCTATCCCGGCTTAAAGCAATGGCTAAGTCAAACAACTTTAAGAAATATAAATCGATTTGTCGTTTACTCCCATCGTGAAAGGGAAACCTATAGTAAATGGCTTAGTTTACCTCTGGAACGATTTGATTTTATACCGTTAGCAGGACCTGAAATACCTCTGAATTATTCAGAGGAAAAAGATAAACCGTTTATACTGGCAATGGGATCTGCTAATCGTGACTACTCAACATTTTTCAAAGCTGTAGGAAAACTCCATATACGAACAATAGTTGTAGTGGCTAAACATGCTATAAGAGGCTTAACTATTCCAGCTAAAGTCGAAATTATGTCTAATGTAACTATTGATGAGTGCAGACGTTTAGCTCAAGAAGCTATTTTAAATATTATTCCTCTCATTGATAATGAAACAGCAGCGGGACAGAGAACCGTTATCGATGCAATGCGTATGGGTAGAGCTGTAATTGCTACAAAATGTGCAGGAACTGAAGATTATATTCAGGATGGTAAGACAGGTATATTAGTTAAACCTAATTCATGCGAGGCTTTAGTTGAATCGATTGAATTACTTTTTAATAATACTGATCTAAGATTTTCTCTAGGCAAAGAAGCTAGAGTTTATGCAACAAAGAATTTTTCTTTTGAAGCAAAAATAAAAGCTTTTACAAAAATTTTAGATCGTGTTGAAGACGAATTTTTTGGAAATAATAACTATTGAATATATTAATCGATAACCTGTACCAGAGGCACTAAAAATCTATAACTATACCATCTGAGCAGTAAATGATATAAGGTCTGAAATTATTCTATTACATCTCCCATGAACTACCTGATTGCTGTCCTGGAAAATCGCATTGAAGCCGAAGAAGCTTACACGGTTCTGGAAAAAAGAGGCTTACCGATGAATCAAGTCACGATTCTCGGTAAAGGTTATCAAAGTGCTGATGAGTTTGGCTTGATTGACCCTAATCTCCAGGCGATTAAGCAAGTTAAGCAACTCGCCTATTGGTTGCTCCCCTTTGGCTTTGCGGCGGGATATGCCTTTAATCTACTCACGGCGATTGAAATTCTACCTATAAGTCCCATAGGCAATCATATCATTGGCGGGTTCTTCGGTGCGATCGCGGCAGCTATGGGCAGCTTTTTTGTCGGTGGTGGTGTGGGTATCGCCTTGGGTAGTGGTGACGCACTCCCTTACCGCAATCGCCTCAATCAGGGGAAATATATAATTGTTGTTAAAGGTTCAGAGGACTTAATTCGCCAAGCTACTCCTTTATTGAAAAAGTTTGAGCCGGAAACGATTCAAGGCTATACCGAATGACAGTCTAAGGTGATATTAAAACCTTGTTGGGTAGACAAGAAAACAATTGGTTTAAAGATTAAGCCGTTCCAGTCAGACGGCTCAACTTAACCATTGAATTAAAAAAGGCGATTAACGGTGTTGATGGTTAAATCCTCACTTGAATTTCCTGAAATGAACCCTAATTAATAGTCCAGTCTTTCTAATAGGATTTTTACGGCTTGGATAATCGCATCTGGTCGATCCACCCAGACAAAATGACCGCTGTTTTCAACCGAAAGTTGCACGCAATTCGTCGAGAGTTTAGCCAAGTCATCGTGGATGCGATCGCGTAATTTATTCGCAGCTTTCAATGGCATCAAAACGGTTAGAAGTGAAGGAATAAAAAATGAAGAGGCTTTAAGACTAACAATCGGCAGATCCTTAAGATGACTAGCGCAGCGGACTTGGCGACCACTTGTATCTAAACTCAAGATTTCTCGTGTCATCGTTACCCAGTGTTTAGGACGACAGAAAGAACGTTTTACCGCTTGACGGGAATCAAGAGAAAACTGACGTAATTTAGGTTTAATTAATTCAAATACGCCAATTATATTTAGCAGACGAATGATGCCCAATGTTGCTCCCAAAACGGACATGATAAAGCCTGACGCAAAGAACAATTGTAATCCGCGCAGGATTAGGGGCATTTTTAACATCGCTGATTCATGTAACCCGTCGGTCAGGACTAATCCTACAACTTTTTCAGGGTAGCGATGGGCGTAAAGACGCATATTATAACTGCCAAAGGAGTTGCCTACTAAAATATAGGGAGGTTCTAAACCCGCCAGGGTCAACATCTGGTCAAGTTCGGTGACAATCTGATGACTGGTGCGAGGATGAGGGCTGTGATCGCTCCAGCCAAAACCCGCACGATCATAAATACAAACCCGCGAAAGTTGCGCCAATTCATCCACCAAAAAATAGCCCTCAACTCCGCCCAAACTATGATCGAGTACAACGGTTGGATATCCGGTTCCTGCTGTAACGTAATGCAAGCAGAAACCGCCCACATCCACCCGTTGACCCGGTGGTGGTGTATGATCTTCTCGCCAGCAGGCGATCGCTTGATACAAGGTTGTAGCCGTTAGGATTAAAACTCGCAGGTAAAACAGTGACATAGGAGTAAGTCAGAGTAGGATAGAGTGCTCAGTTCGGTTCATCGGCTAGTTTCTATTCCCAAACAAATAACTTTAGCAATTTTTTCAGGGATGAAATATAATAACAAAATTATGCATAATTCATAACTCATCATTCCCATGCTGCCACGAGAGGATTTACTCAAAGGCGTCGAAAATCGCGATACGGTTGCCCGTGTAATCGATCAAGCAGAGCAAGCCATCAAAACCTGGGAAGTGGTGTTGAGCGATTTCCTCTCACCGCCAGCGCTAGTGGAAATTCAGCAGCAGTTTGCGCGGTTGACAGAGGTACAACTTTTGCCATGGGGGGGATATCCTCAAGCTGAACGTCAACGTCTGGGGATCGCCCGTGAAGAATTACCTGTGGATCAGTCTCAAGTTGAGGTAGCAGCGTTAGATATTGAGGGCAATTTTCTGTTTGATCCAGCCACCCATCGGGATTTCTTGGGCGCGATTCTGGGTACGGGGATAGTTCGAGAAAAAGTCGGCGATATTATTGTTTTGGGTGAACGCGGCGCTCAAGTGATTGTGGTTCCAGAAATTGCCGCGTTTCTGGAGACGCAGCTGACTCAAGTGCGTTCGGTTCCGGTGAAAGCTCGACCCATTGAGTTGAGTCAACTCAAGATTCGAGAACCGAAGAAGAAAGAAATGACGACAGTTGAAGCATCAATGCGCCTGGATGCGATCGCGTCAGCCGGATTTGGCACATCCCGCAGTAAGATGGCGGATATGATTGGCGCAGGTGATGTGCGGGTAAACTGGAAAGAGATTAGCCAAGCGAGTTACTCGGTTAAATCGGGTGACTTAATCGCGATTCGGGGTAAAGGACGTTTGCAAGTTGGAGATGTTGCTATAACCAAAAAAGAGCGTTACCGTATCCAGTTAACCCGATTCATGTAAACCAACTCTCCCTAACAATTGCTCCAGCAGCATTAGGTTAAAAATTGATGACAGACTCAGTAAGCCATCAGCAGGAGGATCTTCCCGTCGAGATGCAATCATCTAAACTCAAGCCGAGCTTTTCTTGGCAAGGGATCTTTTCTTTGCTGATGTTTTTTTATATGTATCTGCCAATTTTGGTCTTGACATTTTACAGCTTTAATGCATCAGCATATAGCGCTAATTGGCAGGGATTTACGCTGGAGTGGTACATTAAGTTATTTAGCGATACGCGGGTGCTGAAGTCATTGCAAAATAGCTTGACAGTCGCTTTCGTTGCTGTGATCATTTCCGCCGTGATTGGCACATTGATGTCAGTGGGGTTAGCCCGTTATCAATTTACGGGGAAGGGGTTATATCGCGGTGTGTCTTACTTACCGTTGATTATTCCCGATATTGCGATCGCGGTGGCAACTCTGGTGTTTTTGGCGGTGATTGGCACGCCGTTAAGCTTGTGGACGATTGTGGCGGCACATGTGGTATTCTGTCTGGCATACATTGCCTTTGTTGTCTCTTCGCGCATTTCTAGTCTTGATCCGTATTTGGAAGAAGCAGCACTCGATTTAGGGGCGACTCCATTTCAAGCGTTTATTAAAGTGTTGTTGCCAGAATTGATGCCTGCCATAATCGCGGGATGTTTAATTTCCTTTGTTCTGAGTATGGACGATTTTCTGATTGCTAGCTTTACGGCTGGCACCGGCTCGACGACTCTACCGATGGAAATTTTTAGCCGCATTCGCACTGGCGTGAAACCGGATATTAATGCCTTGAGTGTGATTTTAATTGTCGCATCTGGGGCAATTGCGTTTGTGGGTGAGTTGCTACGCTATCAGGGGGAAAAGAAGCGGCTGCAATAGTTATTTGTCATTTGTTATTCGTGACTTTTTAGAAAATAGTAAACTATTGATTATAAAAAAATATAGACTATTTGTCAACTAGTAGGACTGTAGTCCCCAGAATTGGCGAAATGTATTAAAATTTTTAAATATAGAGAAATAGGATATAGCGTTTAAAACTGTCCGACGAAGCTGGAAATAAGGAGGGGAGAAGTGGAAGCTACCATAAACTGTGCTGAAGCCTGCGTCAATGGTTGCGTATTGGGTGATAAATGTCCCAATAAGGAATATGCGGCTAAAGCCTCAACGTTTATCAATGAGACGTCATTGGATAAAATGCATGAGATGGCTGAGGAGGCGCGACGGAAGAAACGGATGGAACCACCAAAGTGGGTGATTCCTGATTTTCCCGATTAGTTGGAATTGCATTCAACTCACATCTTGCACTAGTCTCAATCAGCAAATTTTATGTAGGGTGGGCAAGAGTTATAATAAGAGTATAGTTTGTTGCTCTTACCCACCACACAGCAACTTAGAGTTGATTAGAATTGAAAATTCACTAAGAAGGGATGATTGTGAGTGATGACAAGCATCTAGACATAAATTTTCTCAACTGAATTAAGGGCGTTTTATTCTTTACCTTTTTCAACAAAATTCTTTAAGCTCAAAAAGTTTTAGAGACGTTGCATGCAACGTCGGGGCGGGTTTAGTAAAATCTGGGTGCAACCGAAAAGATAGTGGTGAAACCCGCCCCTACAGAGGCTCGATGCGATGTGATACACCTTTCCCAGAGTAGAATATCGCTTTCATGGTTACTGTACTACACCATCTTAGAAACTGTTATGTCAGGCTTGGCATAACAGATCCCTATTTTTATCGGGTAGGATGTATTCGTTGCATAACTAAACAGAGATGGTATAACCAACAAGGGTAGGCGCGATCGCACTTTCTCTTGCCTTAACCCAAAAACGCCCCAACTGTGGCACTCTGAGAGAATAGAGAACATACAAATAGTCTGACTACAGAAATTATCCCGATAGGTTATGCAAACACTTCCAACCCCTCAAACCGCCCCCAAACCCCCAGCATTAGATACCGTTATCCACCGTCGCCAAACCCGCCCAGTGCGAGTCGGGAATGTCACGATTGGTGGCGGACATCCGGTGGTGGTGCAGTCGATGATTAATGAAGATACGTTAGATCTTGAGGGTTCAGTGGCTGGAATTCGCCGCCTCCATGAAATTGGCTGTGAGATAGTCCGAGTCACGGTTCCCAGTATGGCGCACGCCAAAGCCCTCGCCCAAATCAAGGAGAAACTGATTCAGACGTACCAAGAGGTTCCCTTGGTGGCGGATGTTCACCACAATGGGATGAAAATCGCCCTAGAAGTCGCCAAGCATGTGGATAAAGTGCGGATCAATCCAGGGTTATATGTGTTCGAGAAACCAAAGAGCGATCGCACAGAGTATACTCAAGCTGAATTTGAACAAATTGGCGCAAAGATTAAGGAAACCTTAGAACCCCTTGTCGTTTCTCTACGAGATCAAGGGAAAGCCATGCGAATCGGCGTGAATCACGGTTCCCTGGCGGAACGGATGCTATTTACCTACGGCGATACCCCAGAAGGGATGGTGGAATCGGCGCTGGAATTTATCCAAATTTGTGAATCCCTCGACTTCCGCAATCTGGTGATTTCCCTGAAAGCCTCCCGTGTGCCGGTGATGCTGGCGGCGTATCGGTTAATGGTACGGCGCATGGATGAGTTGGGGATGGATTACCCCTTACATCTGGGTGTTACAGAAGCCGGTGATGGGGAATATGGACGGATTAAGTCTACAGCGGGTATTGGTACGCTATTAGCGGAAGGGATTGGCGATACCATTCGCGTTTCCTTGACGGAAGCGCCAGAAAAAGAAATTCCGGTTTGCTATAGCATTCTTCAGGCTTTGGGACTGCGGAAGACGATGGTGGAATATGTCGCCTGTCCTTCCTGCGGTCGCACGTTGTTTAATTTAGAAGACGTACTGCACGAAGTTCGGGAAGCGACGAAACACCTGACGGGTTTAGATATTGCTGTGATGGGTTGTATTGTTAATGGTCCAGGGGAAATGGCAGATGCTGATTATGGCTATGTGGGTAAACAACCCGGTTATATTTCTCTGTATCGGGGACGGGAGGAGATTAAGAAGGTGCCGGAAGATCAGGGGGTTGAGGAGTTGATTAATTTAATTAAAGCGGATGATCGTTGGGTCGATCCCTAAGTTGGTCGGGGTACGATATATCGTACCCCTAAAATCACATTAATTGAAGGCAGAGGGCAGAAGGCTCCAAGGCAGAAGGGAAGGGTCGGCTAAAACTGTCAGAGATCAGGAATCAGTCCGTGTTGAACAAGGTTAATCAGTGGATAACCGATTATTGCAATGGCTTAAGTGAAGTGACTCAACCCTCCAATGGTATTGTCTTTGAGGTGAGACAGGGATATAAGAGCAAAGATAGCAAGCGTCAGAATGCTGACATAGACAATGCTACAGTAGCTTGGGCAAATGATTATCTTCCGGTATTTGCTATCTTTTCAGCACAGATAGATTCAGATATTGTATTGAGATATCGGAACAACCGTTGCGGAATTCTGATTGGCACAATGAATGGTGATCCACAAATCTCTCTATATGCCTTTTGTGAACAAGTGCTAGGGTATAACCTGGCAGATTTTTTTCAGAGGAAATCGGATGAGATTA
This sequence comes from Coleofasciculus sp. G3-WIS-01, assembly GCF_040223135.1. NCBI lineage: Bacteria > Bacillati > Cyanobacteriota > Cyanophyceae > Coleofasciculales > Coleofasciculaceae > Coleofasciculus > Coleofasciculus sp. G3-WIS-01. The sequence goes on along the minus strand of NZ_JAVJZI010000072.1, from coordinate 60,423 downwards.
AGCATGAGATCCATGAGGTTCTGGAAACATTACTGAGTGCTGAATAATGGATATTCAGGTTAACCAACGGTCAGATTACACCTTTAAATACAATCAAAAATTGGCAAGGCATGGATGGTTACGATTAACCCCAGCCTACTCAGTAAAATTAGTGTCAGAGATGATTAATAAGATTCCCAGTGAATCATTCATCCTTGACCCTTTCTCTGGAACAGCTACAACTGGTTTAGTGGCGGCTGAACAAGGATTACAAGCTCATTGTTTAGATATCAATAGATTTCTGATATGGCTGGGTAATGCAAAATGCCGGAATTATTCTTTCTCTGAACTGGATGACTTTAATCAGAGGATTAAAACAACGATTCATCAATGCAAATTTTTAATCAACCAAGAGTGCTGGACTCCTGAAATTTATAACATTACTCGCTGGTGGAGTACACATACCTTAAAAATTCTGGCAGCGCTTCGGCAAGCTTTAGTGAACGAATTTGGTGAACCGAAAGAGGGTGATGTTTCTTCGTTGGCATGGGTAGCTTTTTGTCGTTTGGTTATTGAAACCTCTTCCGCCGCATTTAATCATGTGTCTATGTCGTTTCATGATCAAGTGATTTGGTATGAAATTGAACAGATTGAACAGCTTTACCAAGTGATTATTGAGGCGATAGTTAATAGTATAAGTTACCCGTTAGCAGGTAAGGCAACTGTATTCTATGCTGATTCACGCTACTCTATATCCATCAATGACGTGAAGTATTCTCATGTAGTGACCTCACCACCTTACCCCAATCGGATGAGTTACATCCGTGAACTTCGTCCCTATATGTATTGGACAAAGTTTCTAGATACTGCCAAAGAAGCGGGTGAGATAGACTGGCAAGCTATTGGGGGAACGTGGGGTGTGGCGACAAGTAGATTACAGAGTTGGGAATTTAATGGAATAGAATTGTCAGGTTCGCTGAACAGGATTGTTTCCCAAATTGGGGAATCCGAAAATAAGAATGCTCGGCTTATGGCAAAATATGTCGAGAAATATTTCTATGATATGCACTTACATTTTGAGAATTTGCGTCAGAACTTACAGGATAATGCAGTGCTTTCATACATTGTCGGTAATTCTTCTTTCTATGGGATTCCGGTTAATACGGAAAAATTTTTGGAAGAATCCTTAAAGCAACTAGGATATACCAATATTGGCAGTCAAGTTATTCGCAAGCGAAACAGTAAGAAAGAACTGTTTGAATACTGTGTTTCTGCAACATGGAAATAGAACAGAAAATAGCAATGAGCCAAATAGGGAATCGTTGCTACCTATCCGTTTATTTTTTGTTTCTGACTTGGTAGAGACGTAGCATGCTACGTCTCTACCATCTGTACAATACAGTCGTTAACAAATTCTAGGTAATTGATCACCCACTAGCATATCAACAATACGTTCCGCACCAAAAGCGGTTTGCAGTAATACAACTCCGGTAGGTGAGTCAATCACTTCACCCACAATACAAGAATCCTCTCCGGCTGGGTGAGACTTCATTGCAGATACTACAGATTCAGCGTGCGATCGCGGTACAATAACTACCAGTTTCCCTTCATTGGCTAGATATAACGGATCTAATCCCAAAATTTCACAAACCCCCCTTACCTCTTCCCGAATCGGAATCGACGCCTCATCCAAACGAATGCCAACTTCCGAACTTTGGGCGAATTCATTTAACACTGTAGCAACACCACCGCGAGTTGCATCCCGCATCCCATGAATTTGGGGACAAACCGCAAGAATTGCATCCACTAACCCATTTAACGCTTGACAGTCGCTTTTAATTTCTGTTGATAATGCCAATTCCCCACGGGCGATTAAAATAGCCGCACCATGATCTCCCAATTGACCATTAATAATCACCGCATCACCGGGTTGAATATGATGGGCGGAGATAGAAACACCTTCTCTAATAACACCAATTCCGGCTGTATTGATAAAGAGTTTATCGGCAGATCCGCGATGGACAACTTTGGTATCTCCTGTTACCACTTGCACCCCAGCAGCATCTGCGGCTGTTTTCATACTTAGAACGACTTGCCGTAATGTTTCAACGGGTAGCCCTTCTTCCATAATCATGCTACAGGTTAGATACAGGGGTTTTGCCCCACTAACCGCTAAATCGTTGACGGTACCATTAATGGCTAATTCGCCGATATTACTACCAGGAAAAAATAGGGGATCGACGACATAAGAATCTGTGGTAAAGGCTAATCGATCTCCTTGACTAATTAGTTTTGCTAGGGGGATTGTGGCTTGATCTTCGAGTTGAGAGAGGATGGGATTATCGAAACTACCGACAAAAATATCATCAATTAAATCCCGCATGGCTTTACCACCACTACCATGTGCCAGGGTAATGGCGGTATCTTTAACTTTATTGGGGCGGCGTCGGATTTGTTCGATTTTTTGGAAGAGAGGATTTTGGTTATTGGTCATTGGTTATTAGTCATTGGTCATTGGTTATCCCTTACATTCGCTGCCACATTTATTATTGTTAATTAATTATAATAAACTTTCCCCTGAAGTATGTCAGACGATCGCAGATCACTCAGATATTGCCACAGTCAAGGATAAGACATTTTTATGTAGGGTGGGCAAGAATTACATCACTTTACACCTTTATATTATCGTTCGTTGCTCTTGCCCACCACAGGGTAACTACGTAACTGATGAATGAGACAAGTCGGAAATTCACCAGGTTTATGTGTGATGCTTACCTCCTTTACCCGGTTTATCGGAATGTAATTCACCGCCAACTGCCCAATTTTCTCGATCAAATTCATCAATATGAATGGTTACCCATTCGGGTTTCGTGCCTAATGTGGAAACGAGGGTATCGGTGAGGGCTTTAGCGAGTTCACGTTTTTGATCGACGGAGTGACCTTTGGCGATCTGAACTGTGATAAATGGCATGATTATTGATTCTCCAATCTAAAACTGTGTTTTAATAGCATTGTATGGGGGAAAACGGACGGATTTTGTATTGGAGTTATCGGTTTGATGGATAAACTTTGGGGGCTAAACCTACCTTGACAAATGTTCTCCCTTGACTATTTGAACTCTCAAGAAAAACGTTCTGATATAGGGGGTTGAGGAGAGGGTGACCTGATGCAATTGAGTAAAGGGCGACCCGATTCAATTGAGTGGAATAGTGTTGTTAATTGATGCAAGCGGGTCGCCCCTACAGGGGGTTAATTGATGCCGACGGCGGCTTTGGCGACTTTGGATAGGCGTCCATATTTGTAATACGCAGCACAAGCCCCTTCTGAAGATACCATACAAGTCCCAAGCGGGTTTTCGGGTGTGCAAGCTGTACCAAAAACTTTACATTGCCAAGGTTTCATCACACCTTTGAGGATTTCTCCACATTGGCAAGCTTTGTGATCAGCGACTTGACGATTGGGAACGGTAAATTTTACTTCTGCATCAAATTGGGCGTATTTTGGGCGTATTTTAAACCCAGAATTGGGAATATCACCGAGTCCTCGCCATTCAAATTTTTGCCGTACTTCAAAGACGGTATTCATGGCGTCTAAGGCGACGCGATTTCCTTGGGGTTGGACGATCCGATCATATTGGTTTTCCACCTCGCAGCGTCCTTGAATGAGTTGCTGCAAGATCATCCACAAGGATTGCAAAATATCTAAGGGTTCAAAACCAGAAACGACTATTGGTTTTTGGTAGTGTTGGGCAATAAATTCATAGGGTTCTGTACCAATAACCATGCTGACATGACCCGGACCAATAAAGGCATCGAGTTGTAAATCGGGATTATCTAATAAAGCTTGTAAGGCGGGAATGACTAGAACATGATTGCAGAACATACTGAAGTTTTTGATCCCTTCAGCATCGGCTTGCAGGATAGTTAAAGCCGTACTAGGGGCGGTGGTTTCAAAGCCAATTCCGAAGAAAACGACTTCTTTATCCGGGTTTTCTTTCGCGATTTTTAGGCTATCTAGGGGAGAATATACCATGCGAATATCCGCCCCGGCTGCTTTGGCTTGGAGTAGACTTTTCTGGGAACCGGGAACCCGCATGGCGTCACCAAAGGTGGTGAGGATTACGTGAGGATAGTCTGCGATCGCGATCGCGTCATCTAGGCGTCCCCTCGGCATTACACATACGGGACAGCCGGGACCATGGATTAATTCAATGGTGTCGGGTAAGATTTCTTCGAGTCCATATTTAAAGATGGAATGGGTATGACCACCACAGACTTCCATTACTTTTAGCGGTTGGGTTGGAGTTTTGCCTAATTGAGTGGTTAAAGTCTGGATTTCTCGCAGTAGGGCTTTGGCTTTTTGGGGATCGCGAAATTCGTCAACGTATTTCATGATTAGTTATTTGTCATTTATCATTTGTCCTACTCGCCAAGCGAGAAGCAAGCTACGTCATTTGTCTACATTTGCCATGATTTATAACGTAGTCGGGGCGGGTTTAGTCAAGTTAGATCTTTTCTGTGAGAGGTTATCCGTAAAACCCGCCCCTACATTTATTCGGCTAAGGCGAGTTCTTGGAGTAATTGTAAGGTTTCGGCGGCTTCTTGTTCGTCAAGGCGATTCATGGCAAAGCCGACGTGGACTAATACCCAATCGTTAACACAGGAGTCAATGGGATGATTTTCATCAATAATGCAAGCAATATTAACCTGACGTTGGACGCCGCCAATATTGACCATGGCTAATTGGTGTTCTCTATTGGTTATTTCAGTAATTTGACCGGGAATGCCTAAACACATTGTCCTATTGTCCTTTATTCGTTGTTCGGTGTATTTTGTCCTGATTAAGCTGAGATTTGCATGGGGAGGGAGTTTGCCCCTACATCTGATATTTGAATGGCGGGGAGGGCGGGTTTTGTGCGGAAGTTATTCGGTGGGGGGACGAAAGTTTGTCCCTAAACCCGCCCCTACATTTTGTTTCAATCTCTCCCGATAACTGACTGATTGTGCTGCTGCAATTACGGCTTGTCCTAAAGATAATCCTCCATCATTGGGTGGAACTAGGCTTTGCGTCAATACTTTCATCCCCATCCTCTCTAAATTTTCACTGACTTGTGTCAATAAAATCCGGTTTTGAAATACACCTCCGGTGAGGATAACGTGATTGCTGATTAAATCAGGACTTAACTGCTGAACCATATTCGCGATCGCATCGGCTAATCCTTGGTGAAATTTTGCGGCAATGAGAGACTTTGGCACATTTTGCTTTAAATCTTCGAGTAATGCAAGCCATAAGGGACGAGGTTCTAGTTCAAAGGGAGTTCCCTTATCTAGGTTGGCAATCTCGAAGGGATACACCGCCAATTCTTTAACATAATTTAAGCTATCCTGGGTAACTAAGGCTTCCATTTCAATCGCGGCTTGCCCTTCATAGCTACATTCTGCCCGACAAATGCCCAACGCCGCCGCCACTGCATCAAATAATCGTCCGGTGGATGAGGCGAGGGGTGCGTTAATCCCTTTTTCCATTAACTGATTCAGAAGGGGACGGGGTTTTTGATCCAGAAATTGGATTAAGTCTAAATCCCCATACTCCTGTTGTAACGTTTCCCAGTTCAATGCTGCCATTAAGTGGGCGTAGGTATTGCGCCAGGGTTGATAAATTGCCTGTTCTCCGCCAATCATGGCGATGGGTTTAAATCTGCCTAATCGTTGGAATTTGCGATAATCGGCGTATAGGAATTCTCCACCCCAAATTGTGCCATCTTCACCATAGCCTAATCCATCTAAAGCAATTCCTAATACAGGGGAAGTATTGAGTGGGATACTATTTTCTGCCATACAAGCAGCAATATGGGCATGATGGTGTTGGATAGGATGTAAGGTGAGATGATTGGCGGTAGCGAGTTCTTGTCCGAGTTTGGTAGAGAGGTATTCGGGATGTTTGTCTGTCGCGATCGCGCTGGGTTTATGTTCAAATAGGTTTAGGTAGAGATTTAGGGTATTCTGGTAAGCGTTAAATGCTGCCGCATTTTCTAAGTCTCCTAAATGTTGAGATAAAATCGCTTTTCCATCTCGCAATAAACAGAATGTATTTTTCAGTTCACTCCCCATCGCTAGTATGGGGGGAGAATTTTCAAATCCTGGGGGTAAAGGAATGGGTATAGGGGCATATCCACGGGCGCGGCGTAGGGTTTGAATTTTGACGTTGGATGTGGGATTGGGCGAAGCATTCGCGTTGTCACGTTGGCATGACACCGATAGATCCGGGCGCGAATGCTTCTCCCCTACGAATTCCCCTACGAATTCCCCTACGAATTTCCCGGCGAATTTCCCAGTTTAACTCAGAAATTTCTGTGCTAATCTTAATCTGGGGTTGAAAGGAATCATTCTGTTTATTTTTTTTTTCGACTGCACTTTCCTTTTTTTACTCATTTACTGCGCCCAAGGCCGCGTCTCTACGCTGACCTTGAACTTGATAATGCTGACAAGTAGCAAGAATCCTCTAGTTAAGGCAATTCGGAAACTGCACACAGCCAAAGGGCGGCGGGAGGAGCAACTTCTGCTGTTAGAGGGAACCCACCTGTTGGCAGAAGCTTGTGCGGTGAATTATCCCCTAGTCACCCTTTGTTGTACACCAGATTGGCAGCAAACTCATCCGCAACTTTGGCAAGACGCCACACCTAAGTGTCAGCGTGTTGAAATTGTTGAACCCTCTGTTCTCAAGGCGATGGCGACAACTGTTCAGCCAGATGGTGTGGTGGTAACGGCAAAGTCTTCATCCCTCGTCCCTCCTGAGATTCCCTGTACCCTCGGTTTAGTTTTACAGACCCTGCAAGATCCGGGAAACTTGGGCACCATCATTCGTACCGCAACCGCCGCAGGTGTTGATGGTTTATGGCTGAGTCGAGACAGTGTAGACTTAGAGAATCCCAAAGTATTACGGGCTTCAGCCGGTCAATGGTTTCGTCTGCCCATGAGTAGCAATGCTAATCTAAGTCAGGTGGTTAGGCAAAGTCAGGCTCAAGGGGTACAAGTTGTGGCAACTCTACCCAAGGCGACATTGAGTTACTGGGAAATAGACTGGCGCTGTCCTAGCTTGATTCTACTGGGCAATGAGGCGGCGGGACTGCGCCCTGAGTTAGCTGCACTCGCTGATAAATCAGTGCAAATTCCCCTAAGTCAGGATGTAGAATCTTTAAATGTTGCGATCGCGGCGGCTTTAATCGTCTATGAAGCGCTGCGCCAACGGGTAGGGCATGGCGCGTGAATGTGTAGGGGCGGGTTTAGGGATTTTCTTATGGTTATTGATGGTAACGTTTCTACAAAACCCGCCCTGAGTGTTCCAAACGTAGCTCCCTCATCTCAACCATCTCCCCCTGCACTTTGGCATCTCGGTTCTGTTGTCTTCCTATTCATCCTCTGGTAACTCAGTGTCGCCAAAAAATGCATCGAGATCAGCCGCAGCTTCTTCGAGAAGATCCAGATCGAAAATGTCATCGTCTGACTGGGAGGATTTTGATTGAGGAGTAGGGGCTTTCGATGAAGAACGGCGAGATGGCGATTGGGGAGGAGGGGATGGGTGCCCCAAGAGATTCTCAAGTTGGTCAAGGGATTCCACAAAGGCTTTAGCTGCTTCATTTCGATGATTTTGCTGAGGTTCGCGCATAATAGTTGATTTCCTAAAGCTAGTGTTTATGGAGATGAACGCTACTCATTAGCCTATGTCGGAGAAACTAGCACCCTTACCGCTTGATCCTATGGTATAGTCTTTTAGGTTTAGGGATGGCTTGAAAGCTGGAATCGGCAAAATCTTGAGGGAAATGGATGTGAGTCAAGAATTTGATTACGATTTAGTGATTATCGGTGCTGGTGTCGGTGGGCATGGCGCGGCAATACATGCTGTCAGTTGCGGATTGAAAACCGCCATCATTGAAGCCTCCCAAATGGGCGGTACTTGTGTAAATCGCGGTTGTATCCCGTCAAAAGCCCTATTAGCCGCATCAGGGCGAGTACGGGAGTTACGCAATACCCATCATCTGAAATCCCTGGGAATTCAGGTGGGTGGCGTGGACTTTGACCGAGACGCGATCGCCAACCATGCCAATACCCTGGTGAGTAAGATTCGCGGCGATCTCACCAACAGCCTCAAACGCTTAAATGTTGATATCATTCCCGGTTGGGGTCGGGTAGCTGGACAACAAAAAGTAACGGTGACGACAGACAGTGGCGAAAAAACTCTTACCGCCAAAGACATTATCCTCTGTACAGGTTCCGTTCCCTTCGTCCCCCCCGGTATTGAACTCGACGGGAAAACCGTATTCACCAGCGACGACGCCCTAAAGCTCGAATGGTTACCCCAATGGGTGGCAATTATTGGCAGTGGTTATATTGGTTTAGAGTTTGCTGACATCTATACAGCCCTAGGGTCGGAAATCACCATGATTGAAGCCCTCGACCAGTTAATGCCCACATTTGACCCAGATATTGCCAAACTAGCCACCCGGGTGCTGATTTCTCCCCGCGATATTGAAACCTATTCCGGCATTCTGGCACAAAAAGTGACTCCCGGTTCACCCGTTGTGATTGAACTGGCGGATGCCAAAACCAAGGAAGTTGTGGATGTCCTAGAAGTTGATGCTTGCTTAGTCGCCACGGGACGGATTCCCGTGAGCAAGGATTTAGGCTTAGAATCAGTAGGTGTGGAAACAGATCGCCGAGGATTCATCCCCGTCAATGATCAAATGGCAGTTTTATCCGGTGACGAAGCCATTCCCAATTTGTGGGCAATAGGTGACGCCACAGGTAAACTTATGCTGGCACATGCGGCATCAGCTCAAGGGGTTGTCGCGGTGGAAAATATCTGTGGGCGTCATCGTACCATTGACTATCGCAGCATCCCCGCCGCCGCCTTTACCCATCCAGAAATTAGTTACGTGGGACTGACTGAACCCGCCGCCAAGGAACTCGGAGAAAAAGAGGGGTTTGAAGTTGCCTCGGTGAGGACGTATTTTAAAGGAAATTCCAAAGCGATCGCACAAGGAGAGTCCGATGGCATTGCCAAAGTTATCTATCGTAAAGATAGCGGTGAAATCCTGGGCGTTCACATCTTGGGCATCCACGCCTCTGATTTAATTCACGAAGCCTCAAACGCCATCGCCCAACGACAGTCGGTAAATACTCTGGCATACTTAGTCCATGCCCATCCCACCTTGTCAGAAGTCCTCGACGAAGCCTACAAGCGAGCCGTTGCTAGTCATTAAACCTATTGTGATCAAGAACAAATAACGTAGTACAAGAAGGTAGAAAACTCCACGGTTCCAGGGCTGTAAACTTTAAAGTATGTGCTTTTTTGCCTGTTGTTAACTCTTGACAAATGACCAATGACCAACGACGAATGACAAATGAATGACCAATGACAAATGACCAACTACCAATTCGCCGCCGTCCACCCAATCCGGCGGTTGACCTGAATATCCTGCGCTATCAAGTCGTTCTCCCAGACGCCCAGCCGCGCCATATTCTGGAAGAAATTGTCTGGCATAAAGAAACAGAAGTTGACCGGATGCGGGAACGGCTACCCTTAGCTGAACTCCGGAAACAGATAGAATCGGCACCACCGCCGCGTGACTTTAAAGCGGCGTTATTAGGGGCAAAGACTCGTCCCGCATTAATTGCTGAAGTAAAAAAGGCATCTCCAAGTAAAGGCGTGATTCGGGAAGCGTTTGACCCCGTGGCGATTGCCCGTTCTTATGAACAAGGTGGTGCTTCTGCCATATCCGTGCTGACTGATCAAAAGTTCTTTCAAGGGAGTTGGGAGAATCTCAGCCAAGTGAGGGCTCAGGTCAACTTGCCAATTCTGTGTAAAGAGTTCATCATTTATCCCTATCAACTCTATCTGGCTCGGAGTCACGGTGCTGATGCGGTTTTGCTGATTGCGGCGATCTTGTCGGATCAAGACCTACGGTACTTTGTCAAAATTGCCAATGGGTTATCCATGACCCCTCTGATCGAAGTGCATACCCTGGATGAATTAGACCGCGTGTTATTGGTAGATGGCGTTACCCTAGTAGGTATAAACAACCGCAACTTGGCAGATTTCTCAGTTGATCTCCAAACAACCTGCCAACTTCTGGCAGCGCGAGGTCAGCAGCTCAAAGAACGCGGTATTCTGATTGTCAGTGAGTCAGGATTGCACAAAAAAGCCGATTTAGAGCAGGTCGCATCGGCGGGTGCTACCGCTGTACTAATTGGTGAATCATTGGTTAAACAACCTGATCCAGCCCAAGCCATCACCAATTTATTGCCAAGTGCGTGAGTTCTGTGTAATCAATCGTCCTTGCCTGTTGATTTGTCACAGAGCAGGTCAGATCATCCGATACGCTTGTCGAACGTGAAGATTAATCGCAATTCGTCCATTTAAGGTAAGCCAGGTTTCATGGAGCCAATACCCCTTCCGTCATATATTCACTACGAACTGCTACTACAGATGCTAGAGCGTCATACTGCCTTTGCCACGAATCAAAACCCGATGATTCGAGAACAGGTGCATCAGTTGATTGCCACTCTCCGCAAAGCGTTAGCCCAGCAGAAACAACTAGAACAAACCTGTGGGCGCCTCAACTTACCAGTTGAGTACCGTTGGTCACTCAATAATGTCAACGTTGAGTCAAAATCATCGGATAATGGTTTTCCTCTAGATTCGGAAACCAAAACTCAGTCATGAGATAGTGGTGTCATTCTGAATTATGTGATGCTCAATGATTGAGGATAACGCTCATGGATAATAAGTTGATGCTGATGATTCCCGGACCAACACCGGTGCCCGAACAGGTATTGCTGGCGTTAGCCAAGCATCCCATTGGGCATCGCAGTGGGGAATTTAGCGCCATTATGGCAGAGGTGACCCAAAACCTACAATGGTTGCACCAAACTCAGAACGATGTTTTGGTGTTAACGGTGAGTGGTACGGGTGCCATGGAAGCCGGGATTATTAATTTTTTGAGTCCTGGCGATCGCGTTTTGGTCGGAACGAATGGTAAATTTGGCGATCGCTGGGCAAAGATGAGTGCAGCGTTCGGTCTAGAGGTGGAGACGATTACGGCACCGTGGGGTCAACCCCTCGATCCGGAACAGTTTCGCCAAAAGCTGGTGGCGGATACGGATAAGACAATCAAAGCCGTTATTGTCACCCACTCAGAAACCTCCACAGGTGTACTCAACGACCTGGAAACGATTAATCGTTACGTCAAAGAACACGGTCAAGCTCTAATTATTGTAGACGCGGTAACCAGTTTAGGCGCTGTCAGTTTACCGATTGATCAGTGGGGGATTGATGTGGTGGCTTCAGGTGCCCAAAAAGGCTATATGGTTCCCCCTGGATTAGGGTTTGTCTGTGTCTCGGATAAAGCTTGGCAAGCTTATGAGACAGCCAAACTGCCTCGCTTTTATTTAGATTTGGGTGTGTATCGTAAAGCGGCAAAAAAGAATAGCAATCCGTTTACCCCCCCAGTCAATTTAGTGGTGGGATTGCAAACAGCGTTGCGAATGATGCAAGCTGAAGGGTTAGATAATATTTTTGCCCGTCATCAACGGCTGATGCAAGCAACTCGGGCGGCGATGGAGGCGCTTTCCCTTCCCCTATTTGCTCCGGATATCGCGGCGAGTCCTGCGGTAACGGCTGTGGCGCCTGTGTCGATTGAAGCCGAACAAATTCGGGGCGTGATGAAAAAGCGCTTTGATATTTCCCTAGCTGGGGGACAAGATCACTTGAAAGGTAAAATATTTCGCATTGGTCACTTAGGCTTTGTTTGCGATCGCGATATTCTGGCGGCGATTGGGGCGCTAGAAGCGACGCTGCGAGAGTTGGGTTATGAGTCCATGACACCAGGAGCAGGAGTGTCAGCTGCGGCTCGCGTCTTGACTGAATCTTAGGCTAAGCCATAAACGAAATACACTAAAGACGCCAAAAAAGAGCGGGTCAACTAGCGACCCGCTCTTTCTTGTAGAGGAATCAATGGTCAATGGATAACATTGTATGAAATTGAACGGTTTAGACTTGAATGGATTATTCCCAAAGCGTAAGCACTTAGACATTACTATATGCTCCTGACCGATTATTTGAATTTCAGACTGTTTCCAGCCAGTCATAGATTTGGTCTAATTGCTGCAATGTGACTAAACCGTACTGCCACAGAATCATCGGTAATGGTCCTGGGTCTTGTTCCCGACGCCGTTGAGCGATCGCAATGGAATCGGTAGAAATTGCCAATTCCTCTTGCAGAAATCGTAAAAATTCAGAATAGGTTGCAGGTGCCATAACTGCTATTCACCTCCTTATCGGATCTATTGTGGAATCAGCGTCCTGCCTCCTTTAGCAATGGGTAGACACATTTAATACTGTCTACTAGCTGAGGGTTCTTTGCTTATTGTGATAGGTTAATCCGGCACTGCTTGTGTCCTAGATCACTGACCATCTAAGATGTTGATTGATCGAGTTGACAACTCACAGGATGTACTGACCAGGTATCGTTTGAACCCTCACCCCCCATCGACTCTTTGTGTACTGTTTCGCCTCGCCTCACCTCACACCACTAAAAGGCTATTCCAGACTACACCCGTACTTGGTCGCTTTGATGGGTATCCACCACTAAGGCAGGTTACTACCTCGTCGTCAATGGTCTTAGATTAAAAATCTATCTTACGAAATGTTAACGTAATTTCGTAGAAAAATCTTTACATCGTTTATTTATTTTCTCAATGATGTTAATCAAAATTTAAGATTTTGGCGATGGATTAATCTCATCCTCTAGGATGGTGATTGTGATGCGATCGCCCACCTTGAGACCCAGTTGAGCGGCTCGTCCCCCAGCAAGTTCAATCACTTGGTCAACCAGAACCCCCGGACCGTAGGTAGGACAGGGATTAGCAGTGCAGGGGGGAACATTTGCCGCGATCGCTTTAACTTCGCCATCTCGCAAAAAGATCATATCCAGAGGGATTTTCACATTCTTCATCCAAAACGAAGCAGGTCGCGGCGGATTCAAGGGAAACAACATTCCTCTGTCTGGTGCTAAAGCCGTGCGATACATCAATCCAATCTGCTGTTGTCCAGGTGTTCTAGCGACTTCGAGTAAAATCTGCTGATCACCGATCTGAGTTTGAGCGCTAATGGGTAACATCTGACCGGAATTGGGAGGTGACGAGGAGAGGGATGGCGGTTCTGGAAGCCGTTCGCCGGACTTCAAGGGTGTTCCATCGGCGACATTGTTTGAGCCGGAAGCCGAACATCCAAGCAGTATCAGACTAAGAGTTATTCCGAATAGGCGAATAGGATAGTTCATAGGTTTAGGTGAGGGATAAGGGAAAGCAGGGGGAGCAGGGGAGCAGAGGGAGCAGGGGGAGCAGGGGGAGCAGGGAAAGCAGGGGGAGCAGGGGGAGCAGGGGGAGCAGGGAAAGCAGGGGGAGCAGGGGGAGCAGGGGGAGCAGGGGGAGCAGGGGGACGAATGATGAATGAAAAATGACGTAGCTTGCTTCTTTTTGAAAGCGACTAGGACAAATGACCAATGACGATCACAACCGTTAACTTTAATTTTTCCCACCCACTTAACTAGGATTCTCGTAAGACGTAACCCACACCCCGGACAGTTTGAATCAAGCGCTTGTCGCCCTCATCTTCAATTTTGATACGTAGATAACGAATATACACCTCAATCACATTAGACTCGCCCAGAAAATCGTATCCCCAAACATTTTCCAGAATCTGTTCGCGAGTTAGAACTTCGCGGGGATGAGTCATCAAATACTTAAGCAGTTCAAACTCTTTCATCGTCAAATCAATCACTCGTCCTCCCCGCATCGCGCGGCGCGTCGTTAAATCTAACGCCAAATCCCCAAATCTGACTTGTTCACTCGTATTGGTATCGGGTTCTAGATACAGACGTACCATCTGTAAAAAGGCGTCAGCGCGATAGGGTTTAAGGAAAAAATCATCAGCACCCGCTTCTAAACAGGCGACTCGATCCTCGATCGCGTCGCGAGTGATGAGTAAGACTAGAGGGACACGAGAACCGGCTTTTCTCAAGCGAGTACATAAACTCAAACCTGATTCTCCAGAACCAGAAAGCAATTGATCTACAACCATCATAGCGGGTTGGAGTTGACAAGCTTGATGCCAGCCACTGGGCGCATCTGTAGCGATAACCGTATGATAGCCAGCTTCTGTTAGATCTAGACTCATGCGTTGAGCTAGAGTTTCATCGGTTTCTACGAGCAAAACACAGGGATTACCGTCAAGGGGAGCAGATTGCATAGATGGCGCTGGTGATGAGTCGTTGGGTGTAACACCGGAATTTCCTCTATTGTTCTAGCATGACTGGGCGTTGGCTGAATTATCCTGCTCCTTTTGGAGTGGGTTGTCACTCACATCTTGAACCCGTCTCAATAAATATTGATGTAGGGTGGGCATCGCCCACCAACTAAAATTTCAGTACCATTCATGTTAGGGTCAATAGCACGCTCCAGTCGGCTTTGAACTCAAGTACTGGACTGACACAGCTAAAATTGTGGAATAGATTTGATCATTGAACCGGGTTCACGGAGCATGCGCCCCTACGGTTTCCGGGCTTAAGCTTAATTCATGAAATTAGGTGTATTACGCCACTACTTTCTGTTTCTTATTAGTCGTCTTCAGACGACTTTCACTATGAGCCTCGGAATTGATTCTGAGGCGGAGTAACTTGGTGGAGATAGAGTAGGGGTGATATGTTGACAATGAGCAGGGGTTCAGGCATTGTTGATATCCTGTTCTAATTCTTCTGGGGTTAAAGAGAAGGGAGATACCTGATAACGCCCTAGTAATATCAGAAATTCTACTCGTGAGATTCCGGCTAATTGAGCGGCGCGTCCAGATGAGAGTTTTCCCAGTTCAAAGAGTTTAGCGGCGGCTAATAGCTGGAGTTCTCTAGCAATAGTTTCGGGTGTGTCTTTGAGACTGATTAATATTTCTTCAGGAATATCGAGTTGAATTGTACTCATGAACACACCTAACCTCTAGTAACCCGATGTACTCACCGTCGGAATCTCACCTAACTTCTGAGTTCCTTGCTCTATAATTTCTTTCATCGCATCTACCCAGCAACTCTGCCCATCTATGGGAACGACAAATTTATCGGCAATTTGCCCTCCTTCCTTGATAGTGAATTCAACATTTCCCGAATCATCGCGTCTGACTTTCCAGATATAATCCTCAATTAAAAACGTACTGGGAAAATCCTTTTCCAAAAACGCCGAAACAATATGATGCCCCATTCTGAATGCTTCTGATACAGGAATATCTATCGTCACAAGTAACTTAAAATCTTGCAATCGATAGCTATTCATAGCAGCGACACAAAATACAATTAATCCATCGCTGGCAAACTCAATTTGGAGGGGGGTGTCGTGGGAATTTACCTGTTTGGCTAGATTAAATGCTGCCGTTGAAAATAAGTTCCCGTCTTTCCATTCTCGCCAACATGACCGATGTACAAACCTTCTCGCTAACTGTGCCAGGGAGCTTGAGACCTTTGGATGAATATAAGGGAGTTGTGCTGCATCATAACGATTATCAATTACCTGATCGCAGATAGCACATTTTGTTACATTTTGAATAAAAAATGGCATGGTTTCATCGGGGTCTTTTCGTGGCTTGCGATCGCACTCGTGCTAAGTTAATCCTGAATTCTCCACAGCAATACCCGCCCCTCATCTCCCCCCTGTATCGCTAAAGCTCAAATTTCGCCGTTTATTTGCATCTGATGGACTTTATCAGCTAATTCCTGGCGGCGCTGTTCGCTGAGTTCATCAATCGCCAGCATTCCCATGTAAATAACCTCTTTCAGGGTCAATCGGGTTGATTGCGCCTGTTTCTGTACTTGTTCCTTAATAACGGGACTTACCCCTATGGCGGTGCTGGCTCTAGGCACTCAAGTTCGCTTTCTAATCAACACTTCGCCTAAATGGTAACACCTTACGATTCGTTACAGTTGGCTTTCTCGCTTAAACAAGTGTTGACACGCTTAAGCGTTTAGGATTATATTTAAGTTCAAAGCAAATAGTCACGTTCTCAAGGAGTAAGTAAATCTTTGAACCCGTTAAAACGGGTTTAAGCTTTTATTCTCGAAGAGTACTTTAGTTCAGGGCTTTCAGGGCTTCATTCTCAATCATCATCAGAATGCGATCGCGGATTGTCTTTAGCCGAAACTCGCACCGGTCCCAACTGATCGGGCAATTCCTCAATCGAGATACCCAACTCCCGACATAACGCTTTGACTTGAGGAATCGTCGGTCGAGGAGTCGCCTCACCTGTCTCCCAGCGCACATAGGTTCGCAACGGAATGCGACACCGTCTCGCTAATTCCTCTTGAGTTAAATTGAGTTGTTCTCTGAGTATCTTTAACGGAGACTCAGCTTCTGGGGACTGTTTTTTGATCATGGTGTTGCTTTTTATCACGTCAACATGTTATTTTGACAGAAGTCATATAAACGTGACTCAATAACATGTGACGACAACCGAAAAGACCAGACAATTGAAACAGTTCCGTCAAGATAGGGCGTGGCTGACTGGTCTTTCCTTCTCAGTGTCTCATCTTAATCAAAGATCCGCCGAAAAAATCCAAAGTGACCGAAATTGATCGCGTCGCCACGGATATTGCTGCCATCAATCAACAGGGTAAGCCATCATGACACCTTTATTTCGCCGCCTCCAACCCGCCCAGAAATTCCATATCAGCCCCAGCAGTATCGCCCGACTCCTGAAAATCCCCAGACATCTGATTGTGCGCGTGGAATCTTGGGCATATATCGTCTTTGTTCATCGCCGCGACAAAGGCGGACAATTCATCAGCTATCGCAAATTACGCCAATGGTTCAACGCCATCGCCTGCCAAATTCAACACTGCACCACCTGCCAACAACTACAGCAATTGTGGCTGGCGATTGAGCGCGATCGCAAACGGCACAATCAGCAATACAATGACCAGGATGCCGAATTATTATACAATTTTTGGAAAAGGTGCTGGCATACAGTAGGGCATTCGCAATAGATCCATGACATCTAATAACGGCTGGCAATTTTGGATTGATCGCGGCGGCACATTTACCGATATTGTGGCGCGTCGCCCTGATGGACAATTGGTAATTCACAAGCTACTCTCAGAAAATCCCGATCGCTACACCGATGCGCCAGTACAGGGAATCCGCGAGGTGATGGGAATTAAGGCTGATGCACCAATTCCCACCGAACAGATTGACGCCGTGAAAATGGGGACAACCGTAGCCACAAATGCCTTACTAGAGAGAAAAGGCGATCGCACCATTTTAATCATCACCAAAGGCTTCCGAGATGCCCTCCGCATCGGCTATCAAAACCGCCCCGATATTTTTGCCCGTGAGATTATCTTGCCAGAAATGCTCTACGAACGGGTGATTGAAGTCGAGGAACGCTACAGCGCCCACGGAGACGAATTAATTCCCGTTCAGATAGACGCCACTCGTCAGCAGTTACAAGCCGCTTATGATAGCGGAATTCGCAGTTGTGCCATCGTCTTAATCCATGGCTATCGCTATAAAAGCCACGAACAAGAACTTGCCAACTTAGCCCGTGCGATCGGGTTTACTCAAATCTCAGTTTCCCATGACGTCACACCCTTGATGAAAATAGTCAGCCGGGGTGACACCACCGTTGTCGATGCCTATTTATCCCCGATTCTGCGGCGGTATGTTAACCAAGTTTCCCATCAATTAACCGGAGAAATCAACACTCAAGACGCGCCATGGCACGTCTCTACATTTAACACTCAAAACTCCATTCGCTTAATGTTTATGCAGTCCAATGGTGGACTCACAGACGCCCGCACATTTCAGGGAAAAGACAGTATTTTATCCGGTCCTGCGGGTGGTATTGTCGGGGCAGTACAAACCAGTCAACTAGCCGGATTTGATCAGATTATCAGTTTTGATATGGGCGGTACTTCTACAGATGTCGCCCATTACAACGGCGAATACGAACGCACCTTTGAAACTGAAATTGCAGGTGTCCGATTACGCACCCCCATGATGTCCATTCATACCGTAGCAGCGGGTGGCGGTTCAATCGTGAAATTTGATGGGGCGCGGTATCGAGTGGGACCCGAATCAGCGGGGGCAAATCCCGGTCCTGCTGCTTATTCTCAGGGGGGTCCGTTAACCGTAACCGATTGCAATGTGATGGTGGGGAAATTGCAACCTGAGTTCTTTCCCCAAGTCTTTGGATCTGATGGCAATTTACCCTTAAATGATCAGGTGGTGCGAGAGAAATTTAGTCAACTAGCTACAGATATTGGAGATAACCGAACACCCGAAGCCGTCGCCGCCGGGTTTTTGGCAATTGCCGTCGAAAAAATGGCAAATGCGATTAAAAAAATCTCCTTACAACGAGGCTATGACGTATCAAACTATACCTTGTGTTGCTTTGGTGGTGCGGGGGGACAACACGCCTGTTTAATTGCTGATGCCTTGGGGATGAAACAGGTATTTCTTCATCCTTATGCGGGGGTATTATCTGCCTATGGGATGGGATTGGCAGATGTGCGGATATTGCGGGAACGTTCGGTAGAAGCCCAATTAACCGAGGATTTACTATCGGTAGGGACATCAGATATTACTCCGTTAGCGGAAATATTCGCCGAGTTAACAACAGCCGGAAAAGATGAAATTGCGACGACTCATATAGGAGAATCCACTCCAATTGATAGTCAAGTCATCCGCAAAGTGCATTTGAAATATCAGGGGACAGACTCACCCTTAATTGTCGATTTCGGTAGCGTGGATGAGATGCGGCAGCAATTTGAGGAGGCGCATCGCCAGCGTTATGGTTTTATTGTGGAAGAGAAAGCCTTAATTGTGGATTCGGTATCTGTGGAAGTAATCCAACAGATGGATGTGCCAGAAGAACCCGTGATTCAGCGTCACCGATTAGAACCGCCGCAATCTGTCGCCAAGGTGCAAATGTATACAGCCGATGCATGGCACGAGACACCTGTATTTCAGCGAGAGGAATTACAACCGGGAGACTCTATTCCCGCGCCGGCATTAATTATTGAAACAACGGGAACCAATGTCATTGAACCAGGTTGGCAAGCTGAAGTAACTGAACGGAATTATTTGATTTTGAAGAAGACGCAAAAATCAGTCAGGGCGGGTTTAGTTACATCTGGGGGCAAAGGAAATGATAGTAGTGAAACCCGCCCCTACACACTTAACACTCAAGCCTCAAAACTCTCCCAACCAGATCCAGTTACGCTAGAAATCTTTAATAATCTATTTCGTTCCATTGCCGAACAAATGGGAACCACGCTCCAAAATACCAGTTACTCGGTCAATATTAAAGAACGGTTAGATTTTTCCTGTGCTATTTTTGATGGACAAGGACAACTGGTTGCCAACGCCCCTCATATTCCCGTGCATTTGGGTTCAATGAGTGAAAGCGTTCGCAGTTTGATTGAGGCGTATGGTGATAGTCTCAAACCTGGAGATGTTTACGCGATTAATAATCCCTATAATGGTGGGACGCACTTACCTGATGTAACTGTAATTACCCCAGTTTTCCTGGAAGAAAGTGGGATTAGTGATACTTTTGATAAAACGAGCAAATCTTCGACAAAACCCACTCCTACATCCTCCCCTGACTCAAATACACCCCCCTTTCAAAGGGGGGCAAGGGGGGATAAAAACCCTCCCTTTCAAAGGGGGGCAAGGGGGGATAAAAATTCGACACCCTTATTCTACGTTGCCTCACGGGGACACCATGGGGATATTGGTGGAATTACCCCTGGTTCGATGCCCCCGGATAGTACAACCGTGGACGAAGAAGGGGTATTAATTGATAATTTTAAGGTAGTAGAATCCGGACGTTTCCGCGAAAAAGAATTATCTGAATTACTCCTACAAAGCACCTATCCAGTGCGAAATATCACCCAAAATATCGCGGACTTACAAGCTCAAATTGCTGCCAATGAAAAAGGCGTGCAAGAGTTGCGGCGAATGGTGGCACAGTCGGGTTTAGACACAGTACAAGCCTATATGGGTCATGTTCAGAATAATGCGGAAGAGTCGGTGCGGCGGGTGATTGATGTTCTCAAAGATGGCAATTTTACCTATAAGTTAGATACAGGTGGACAGATTCAAGTTGCTATTCGCATTGACCGAGAAAATCGCCGCGCCACAATTGATTTTACCGGGACATCCGCCCAGTTATCGAATAACTTTAATGCCCCGGCGGCGGTGTGTAAAGCGGCGGTTCTCTATGTTTTCCGTACTTTAGTCGATGATGATATTCCCCTGAATGCTGGATGTCTCAAACCCCTAGACATGATTATTCCCAAAGGTTGTCTATTAAATCCCCGTTATCCGGCGGCGGTTGTGGCGGGGAATGTGGAAACATCCCAGGTGATTACCGATGCGCTATATGGGGCGTTGGGGGTAATGGCTGCATCTCAGGGGACGATGAATAATTTTACCTTTGGTAATCAGAATTATCAATATTATGAAACCATTTGTGGCGGTTCTGGTGCTGGGGCGGAGTTTGATGGGGCGGATGCGGTACATACCCACATGACTAATTCTCGTTTAACGGACCCAGAAGTTTTAGAATGGCGGTTTCCGGTGGTATTAGAACAGTTTGGTATTCGGGGGAATAGTGGTGGAAATGGAAAGCATTGTGGGGGAAATGGTGTGATTCGGCGGATGCGGTTTTTGCAACCGATGACAGCCGCAATTTTATCGGGACATCGGATTGTTGCACCGTTTGGGTTACAGGGTGGTGAAGCGGGTGCTGTGGGGAAGAATTATGTGGAACGTCAGGATGGAACGATTGAGGAATTAGGAAATACAGCGGTTGTGGAAATGGAGGCGGGAGATGTTTTTGTGATTGAGACGCCTGGAGGTGGAGGATTTGGTGCTTCTGATTAAAGGGATAGCGGGTGATTTTTCTAAGCAAGATGGATGAGGCTTACGCCCGGAAATACTTGAGCAGCTTCGTAGATACGATGAAGCAAGGGGAGCATGTAGAGACGTGCCATGGCACGTCTGGGAGCTGGGGGAGATGGTAGCTGTTGGCGTTATTTCTGCTTGCCCTAGGTAAGTCGAGTCAATTACCCCGGATAAATGACAACGAACAACGAATAGTTTGTTGGAAAGTTTAAGTTATATTAAGCATAAATTAAATCTATATTAAAAATATGAATTAATGACCAAATTCCTAATTATCATGAAGTCACAACTTCGGTCAAGTTCAGATAAAAATGTTCAAGGGGATGAGTAGTCCAGTGTGAGAAAAGCCAATAAGCCTGTAATCAGCCCTAAGCTAGGAAAGGTGAATGCATTTACTGAAGGGATCACTGATACTAGGTTCTTGACCGACTTTGTGGGTGTCGTCTTACTGCCTCTAGAGTACCCGTTCAGTTATTAAAATTGTAGGCTGGCATTCCTGAAAAAGAGTAACAAAAGCTACAAAAAATACCCAAGTTTGGCGTAGTGTAACCTCCAACTTTGGTTATTGAACTGAGGTTATATCTAGAGCACACTCATTACAAAATTTATTTGGATTTGAATAAATTGGCAGAGCTTTTCAAGCATTGTGAATATAAATTATAACCAGGGTAGGCGTGCTAACTGTAGTTCAGTTAATAAACTATCACAGTTTAACTTGTTACAGCACTATCTTCCCTCTTAAATAACAGTCCAACTGAGTAGAAACAGATTCTTAGGCATATCTTATCCGTGCTAGACCCTACGCTCAACCCCAACCCTATATCGCTCAAGGTTCTCATCGTCGAAGAGGGTTACCAAACCCTAAAACTACTGGGAGAAGGATTATGTTCTGAAATTCAATATGCGTTTATTATTCAACAAGTTAGGCAGAGCCGTCAAGCCCTAGCTCGATTAAGTCAGGAAGAGTTTGATCTTCTGGTTGTTCATGTTTCCCCGGCTGATCCTCACGTTTTCGATACTGTTACTCAGATCAAACATTTAGGCTTAACTCTGCCAATTATCGGATTAAGCGCTAAGGAAAATCAAATCGTAAACCTACAAGTTATTCAAGCGGGGACATCCGATGATCAGGTGACAGAAAATCTCAAAAGTTACCGATTTATTCGGGCATTGCGTCATGCTATTGACGAACAGAAACGCCAAGAATCTCAACGTCTGAATCAGGTTTTAACTCAGTCAGCCTTACGCATTTCCGAAGAACGACTGCAAATGGCGTTATCGGGTAGCGATTTGGGTTTGTGGGATTGGCAATTAACCACTGGATATATTTATTTTAATCCTCAGTGGAAAACAATGCTGGGGTATGAACAAGACGAGATTGAAAATAATCTTAAATCCTTTCATGAGTTGGTGCATCCTGATGATTTTCTGAGATTGAAAGCGGTATTGAATGCTTATCTTGAGCGGTTAATTCCTACCTATGAAGTCGAATTTCGTATGCAATGTAAAACTGGGGAATGGAAGTGGATTTTGTCTCGTGGTAAAGTCTTTGAGTGGGATGAAGCGGGTAACCCAGTACGGATGACGGGGACTCATCGGGATATTAGCGATCGCAGAAAAGCGGAGGAGGCTTTGCGGGAGTCAGAAGCCGGGGAACGAAAAAAAGCTTATCAGTTAGAACTTGCCTTGTGTGAACTTAAAAATACCCAAGCGCAGTTGGTACAAACGAAAAAAATGGCATCCTTGGGACAGTTAGTGGCGGGTATTGCTCATGAGATTAATAATCCGATCAGCTTTATTGCCGGAAATGTTAGCTTTGCCCATCAATATGGGCGGGATTTGCTCACGTTGATCGATCTTTATCAACAGCATTATCCTCACCCAAATGCCCCAATTCAAGATGCAATGGAAGCCCTTGAGCTTGACTTTCTCAGGACAGACTTTCCCAAAGCCCTCAACTCTATTCGAGACGGCGTAGTTCGGATTCAGCAAATTGTGCGATCGCTACAGCATTTTTCTCACTTGAATGAAGCACAAATGAAGACAACAGATTTACATCAGGGGTTGGATAGTACTTTAATAATTTTACAGAATCGCTTCACTAAAAAGCCCAACATATCGCCTATTGAAGTCACTAAAGTATTCAGTAAATTACCTAAAATTGAATGTTATCCGGGTCAACTTAATCAAGTATTTATCAATATATTGAATAATGCCATTGATGCGTTAGAAGAAAAAAATAAACAGAATGATTCCTTTCAACCCCAGATTAAGATTAGCACAGAAATTTCTGAGTTAAACTCGACCGTTATTATTCGGATAGCCGATAATGGCTTAGGCATTCCCGCCCATTTGCAAGAGCATTTATTTGAACCGTTTTTCACCACCAAACCTGTAGGACAAGGGACAGGATTGGGATTAGCGATAAGTTATCAAATCATTGAAAAACACAAAGGAAAAATTACCTTTAATTCTCAATCTGGTATCGGGACAGAGTTTATCATTGAAATCCCCATAAAGCTAACCCATAAAACGGAACAATGGAGTCAAGTTCAATGGTTACGTCAAGCCATCGGCGCTTGAGTCAGATGAATGATTGATTTTTGTAGTTAATTATACAGTAATAATTCGTTATTTTCTCGTTGAATAGTTATAACAAAACAATCCATTGATCAAAAAATTCTATGCCCGACGTTCTATTTAAAGTAGACCTAACTAAACCCATGTCAGAACAGGATTTAGTCGGTCATAACCGCTGGCATCCTGATATTCCCGCCGTGGTTTCTGTCAATCCTGGGGATGTATTTCGCATTGAATGTAAAGATTGGACAGATGGGCAAATTAAAAATAATGATAACCCAGATGATGTGCGGGATGTGGATTTAACGGTGGTGCATGTGTTGAGTGGACCCATTTATGTGAATGGGGCGCAACCGGGCGATATTCTGGTTGTTGATTTATTAGATATTGGCGCATTACCGGGGGATGAATGGGGATTTACGGGTATTTTTGCCAGAGAAAATGGCGGCGGATTTCTCACGGATCATTTTCCCAATGCGGCTAAAGCCATTTGGGATTTACAGGGTATTTATACTCGTTCTCGGCATATTCCAGGGGTGCGATTTGCGGGAATTACTCATCCCGGTTTAATTGGTTGTGCGCCGTCGGCAGACTTATTAGCAAAATGGAATAAACGGGAAGCCGAATTGGTGGCAACAAATCCTAATCGTGTGCCACCCTTAGCCGCATTACCCAACCCGCAAAATGCAATTTTAGGTTCGTTGAAAGGGGCAGAATTTGACCGAGTTGCCGCTGAAGCCGCCCGCACAGTTCCGCCGCGTGAACATGGGGGAAATTGTGATATTAAGAATCTATCGAGAGGCTCACGAATTTATTTTCCGGTGTATGTAGATGGGGCGAAACTATCTATGGGAGATATTCATTTTTCCCAGGGCGATGGTGAGATTTCTTTCTGCGGTGCGATTGAAATGTCGGGTTATATTGACTTGCATGTCGATATTATTAAAGGGGGTGTAGAAAAATATGGGATGATTAATCCGATTTTTAAGCCGGGACCGGTTGAACCACGTTATTCAGAGTATTTAGTTTTTGAGGGAATTTCTGTTGATGAAGTGACTGGAGAGCAATATTATTTAGATGCCCATGTCGCCTATCGGCGGGCTTGTTTAAATGCAATTGAATACCTAAAAAAGTTTGGTTTTACGGGAGAACAAGCTTATTTACTTTTAAGTTGTGCGCCTATTGAAGGGCGGATCAGTGGAATTGTGGATATTCCTAATGCCTGTTGTACATTAGCCTTACCTACAGAAATTTTTGAGCAGCAGATTCTGCCAACTTAGTAGAAGAAGGCATAAGTCCATTGTTAAGGGGTTAGTTATTTTTACCCTACTTAAGTCGAATAGCACGTTCAGATGAGGCGGGTGGGCAATGCCCACCCTACGATATATAAAAGGAGAGAAAAAGATATGCCGTTGTATGAGTTTCGCTGTGATACTTGTGGGGATTTTGAGAAATGGCGCACATTGGCAGAAGCGGGAACACCACTGCTTTGTCCAACCTGTCAGGTAGTGGCGAAACGGGTATTTTCTGCGCCCATGGTGAATTTAAGTTCGGGGAGTTTACCCAAACAAAAGGAACCGCGACTGGTAAAGCGTTCTACGGAATCGACAACGCCCCAGTATAGTCAGCAGAAGAATGGACGCCCTTGGATGGTGAGTCATTAACATGAATTAGCACTCAAGCGGCAATAAATAAAGATGGCTTGATAACGAAAATAGGGTGATAGAGAAAATAGAATTGAGCAAAACGTTGCAAGGTCTGAGTTCAGACCCGCCAAATTATGTAAAAATGAAAATGGCAACGTGCCGCTTTTTGCCCAATTCAGTCATGCTAGTCCTTTCATGTCCTCCCGATTGCCCAAAATATTATTAGTTGATGATACTGTGGCTAATCTTCAATTAGTCTCAGATTGTTTAATTAAGGCAGGGTTTAACGTCCTCGCGGTTAAAAGTGGTGTGCAAGCGTTAAAAACTTTGGCAATAACCTTACCGGATCTGATCTTGTTAGATGTGGTGATGCCAAAAATGGACGGGTTTGAAGTCTGTCGTCGTTTAAAATCTCAGGAGAAAACTAAAGATATTCCCGTTATTTTTATGACAGCGGTTGCCGATCGCGCGAATCCCAGTTACAAGATTAAGGGGCTAAATTTGGGCGCTGTAGACTATATCAGCAAGCCGATTCAGCTTGAAGAGATTTTAGCTCGCGTCAAGACTCACCTGAAACTGCGGGCTTTAACCCAGCAACTCACCGAACAAAATACCTGCTTACAGCAAGAGATTCGTGTACATCATCAGACACAACAGATCCTGCAAGAAACTGAACGTCGATGGCGCTCGCTGTTGGAGAATGTGCAACTGATGGTTGTCGGCTTAGACTGGAAGGGGGATGTGGAGTATATGAACCCCTTTGGCTTAGGCTTAACTGGCTATACTCAAGAGGAAGTTTTAGGCAAAAACTGGTTCAATACGTTTATCCCATCCTCCGAGCAGCAGCAGCTTAAACAGATTTTTCATGAACTCTTATACCACAACAGCCACACCTACTATCAGCACTTCATTCTGACGAAATCCGGTGAAGAACGACTGATTGCTTGGAATAATAGTGTGTTACGAGATATTACTGGCGCGATCGCAGGAACCATGAGTATTGGTGAAGATATTACCCAGCGTCAAGCCATAGAAAGGATGAAAAATGAATTCATCTCCCTCGTTAGTCATGAACTTCGCACCCCACTCACCTCAATGCGCGGTGCTCTGGGCTTACTCAAGATGGGAGTCTATGACAATCAACCCGAAAAAGCCAAACGGATGCTAGAGATTGCAGCGGGAGACTGCGATCGCTTAGGGCGCCTGGTGAATGACATCCTCAGCTTAGAACGCTTGGATTCCGGTCAAGTGACGCTAGTCAAGGAACTTTGTGATGTGACAGATTTAATCCAACATTCCGTCGAAGCGATAGAAGCGATCGCGGATGCAGCCTTAATTTCTATCCGGGTGACTCCCCTATCGGCTAAAGTCTATGTTGCCCCTGATACCATTATTCAAACCCTGACAAATCTGTTGAGTAATGCCATCAAGTTCTCTGATAGCAATACGACGATCACCGTGAGTGTCCAACATCAGTCAGATTCTATTTTATTTCAAGTTACAGATCAAGGACGCGGAATTCCCCCTGAGCATCTTGAACGCATCTTTGGGCGATTTCAGCAAGTCGATGTTTCCGATTCTCGCCAAAAAGGAGGTACTGGTTTAGGATTAGCAATTTGCCGCAGTATTATACAGCAACATGGGGGGAAAATTTGGGCAGAAAGTACCCTCGGTTCTGGAAGTACCTTCTATTTTACATTGCCAGCTAATAAAGCGTCGGTTCCGTAATATCCAGTTATTCGTCATTTGTTGCTTAAGAAACTTCTCCAGCTGCCCCTCCCGTCCCCTACCCCCCTCTGCGCCCCTCTGCGCTTTCCCTCTGCGTTCCTCTGCGTTTTAACGATAATATCACGTCCTTCTCGCCCGTCATCATTTCCCCCTGCCTCCGTCATAAATTCCTCATTTTTTCCCGATAAAATGAGGTGATGGATAATGGTGGCTAATTTTCACCCATCCACCACTGACAAAATTCTAGGAGAGGCAATCCTTGTCACAAACCACATTAGCCAAAAATCAACTTCGCAAATGCCCCACGGGGATCAAAGGATTGGATGACATTACTGATGGGGGATTACCCTTAGGGCGAACCACCCTAGTTTGTGGAACAGCCGGGTGTGGTAAGACCTTAATGGGGATGGAGTTTCTCGTCCGGGGTATCCTAGACTACTCACAACCCGGTGTGTTCATGGCGTTTGAAGAAACGGCGGCAGAATTGACCCAAAATGTCGCCTCCTTGGGTTGGGATTTGGACGAACTGACGGCGGCGAAAAAACTCTCGATTGATTATGTTTATATTGACCCGCAGGAGATTGAAGAAACCGGGGACTATGATTTAGAAGCCTTATTTATTCGCCTCGGAAGTGCCATTGACACCATCGGTGCTAAGCGAGTTGTTTTAGATACCGTTGAAGTGCTCTTTTCCGGCTTATCGAATACAGCGATTGTCCGGGCAGAATTGCGGCGGTTGTTTCGCTGGTTGAAAACAAAAGGGGTTACAGCGATTGTTACGGGGGAAAAAGGGGAAAAATCCCTGACTCGTTATGGCATTGAGGAGTATGTTTCCGACTGCGTGATTCGCCTCGATCACCGCCTCTTTGAAGATATCTCAACCCGCAAGTTGCAAATTGTCAAGTACCGGGGTTCTAATCACGGCACAAATGACTATCCTTTTCTGATTAATTCAGAGGGGATTACTGTGTTACCGATTACATCAGTGGGATTAGATCATACCGTAACCGAGGAACGAATATCAAGTGGTATTGAACGCCTCGACACCATGCTGGGAGGGGAGGGATACTTTCGCGGTAGCAGTATTCTGATCACGGGTACGGCGGGAACGGGGAAAACTACCCTAGCCGCCCATTTTGCTGAAGCCACTTGTCGTCAGGGCGAACGCTGTCTCTATTTTGCCTTTGAAGAAGCCCCGCAGCAAATTATCCGCAATATGCGCTCAGTTGGCATTAACTTAGCCGAATTTGTCAGCCAAGACTTGTTACGGTTTCAGGCGAAACGCCCGACGGCTTTTGGCTTAGAAATGCACCTGGTACAAATCCACAGTTTTATCAAAGAATTTCAGCCAACGGTTGTGATTATTGACCCAATGAGTAATCTTGCCATGGGAGGTACTGTCTCTCAGGCAAAAGCCTTTCTTTTTCGTCTGATTGATCTGCTAAAATCTCAACAAATTACCGTTTTATTAACGAATTTAATTCAAGGGGGGATGCCGATGGAGCAGACTGAGATGGGTGTTTCTTCGTTAATGGATACGTGGTTAGAGGTGCGCTTTGTGGAGACTAATGGCGAACGCAACCGTGTATTTTTTATCCTTAAATCTCGTGGGATGGAACACTCCCATCAGGTGCGGGAATTAAAATTCACCAAGCAGGGAGTCGAGTTAGTCGATGTGTATTTGGGAGAAGGAATGGTGCTGACGGGTACGGCGCGAAGAATTCAAGAGGAAAAAGAAAACGCCGCCAATTTGACCCGAAAACAGGAGTTTGAACGCAAGCGCCGCGATTTTGCCCGCCAGAAAGCGGTTATCCAATCCCAAATTACCGCCTTACAAGCACAACTGGAACGGGAACAGGAAGATATAGAGACGATGATACAACAGGAGCAATCCCACTACGATAATCTACAACATAACCGAGTCGCGATCGCGCAGCTTCGTCAGGCGGATCTCCCTTGAAGGGGCGGGTAGTTTTTGGGGTGTGGGGAATTTCTTTTCCCTAGTATCAGTCGATTAAAACCAACAGATCCTATCAAGTATTTTTAATCATGGAAATTCAAACAGAAATCAGCAATCCCATACCAGAGATTTGGCAATTGCGCCTCTATGTGGCAGGACAAACTCCAAAATCCATTAAAGCCTTTGCTAACTTAAAAAAAATCTGTGAGGAACACCTGAATAGTCAATATCATATCGAAGTGATTGATTTATTAGAAAATCCTCAACTTGCTAAAGGAGACAAAATTGTGGCAATTCCGACATTAGTGCGAAAACTCCCGCCACCGATTAAACAAATTATTGGTGATTTATCCAATACCGAAAAAGTTTTGGTGGGACTCGATTTGCGGCGAGCCACCACATGATGCAGAGGCGAGGAGGTAGCAGGCTTAAGGGAACAGGACTATTATGGATAAAGAAATAGGATAAAATCATGGATGAAAAAAACCTAAAAAGTTCCACAGACGCCTTTGAGCAAGCTCTGATTCAAAACAACAGGGTTGAATACTGTCTCCGCTTGTATATTGCTGGGACGACGTTAAAGTCTATCCGCGCCATTGAAACAATCAAGAGTATCTGTGAAGACTATCTTCCCCAACGATACACCTTGGACATTATTGATATTTATCAACAGCCGGAACTGGCTCAGCAAGCGCAAATCTTTGCCACACCCACCCTGATTAAAACACTGCCCCTGCCATTACAACGAATTATTGGTGATATGTCCAAAACCGAAAAAATTATTGTGGGGCTAGATATTGTGCCGAAAAATTATCCTACTATATAAATTACCCAATATTATACCATTTATCTCTAATCGTGTAATGAATAAATTCTCCTATCCCAGAGGCTTAGGATAGGGTGCAACATCATGGAAAATTGGTATTAAGTCGATGAAAGAAAAAACACGGGAGGAATTAGAAAAAGAAATTAAAGACTTACGCGATCGCCTGATTGTTGCGGAAGAAACATTGCAGGCAATTCGCCAGGGTGAGGTGGATGCATTAGTCGTATCCGGACCTGAAGGCGACCAGATTTTTACCTTACAGAGTGCCGATGAACCCTATCGACTCTTTGTGGAACAAATGAAAGAAGGAGCCGCTACCCTGACATCTACAGGAATGCTGCTGTATTGTAATCATCGTTTAGCCAAACTTTTGAAAAGAAACTTAGAAACCGTTATTGGCTCTAACTTTCAACAATACCTACTCCCTCTAGAAATGCCCATATTTGAAGCCCTATTGCAGCAAGATGAAGCGGGATGTAGTCAAGGTAAATTCTGCCTCATCGCCAGTGACAAAACAGAGATACCCGTACATCTATCGGTCACCAAAATAACCCTAGAGGGAGTTGATGTAAATTGCTTAATCGTAACAGACTTAACTGAAAATAAACGACAAAAGAAAATAGTTGAAGCAGAAAAACTGGCTCGTTCCATTCTAGAACAAGTGGCTGATGCTATTGTAGTCTGTGATCAAAGCGGAACTATTATCCGCACCAGTCTTGCTACTCATAAACTTTGTGGAAAAAATCCTATATTTCAACCCTTCGATGTAGTGTTTCCACTTGTTTTCCCCCCATCTAATCAGAGGGAAGATGAGACAGATGATATTTTATCATCGTCTTCTACCTCAAGCCAACCCTTTTCGATGACAACTATTTTGAATGGAGAAACATTTCAGGGGGTTGAAGTCATTTTTGGGCGAGAAGATCGGCAACAATTCCATTTGCTCCTAAGTGGGCGGGCGTTGTTGAACTCCAACAAACAGGTTCAAGGCTGTGTGGTGACGCTGACGGATATTACCTCTCGTAAACAGTCAGAACAAGCGCTGCAAGAGAGTCAGGAACGCTTTCGTCGTGCTGTACTCTATTCACCCATACCGATTATGCTCCATGCTGAAGATGGCGAAGTTGTGCAGATTAACCAGGCTTGGACTAAACTTACAGGTTACACCCATCAAGACATACCCACGATCGCACATTGGACCCAAAAAGCCCACGGCACTCGCCAAGACTTAATTCGGGAAAACATTGATCGACTCTATAGCCTGGATCACTCCATTGCCGAAGGCGAATATATGATTATCACTCGTAATGGCTCAACTCGCATCTGGGATTTCTATTCCGCCCCCTTGGGTAAACTGAGTGATGGGCGGCGCATGGTGATTAGCACCGCCCTAGATGTGACGCTTCGCAAGCAAACCGAACTCGATCTGCAAAAGGCAAAAGCCACCCTAGAAGTTCGGGTAGCTGAACGCACCAAAGCACTGCAACAGCAACTGCAAATCCGCCAGCAAATTGAACAGAAACTCCGGGCTTCCCAAGCTCGATTTGCCGGCATTCTAGAAATCGCCAGTGATGGGATTATTTCCGTCGATGCCAATCAACGGATTATCTTATTTAATCAAGGGGCAGAAAAGATGTTTGGCTATAGGGTGAGTGAAGTGTTGAATCAACCCTTGGATGTACTCCTACCCAACCGCTACGCAATTGCCCATCATCAGCATATTAAAAGCTTCAGTCAGTCTCAGGGGAAAGCGCTGCGTATGGGAGAGCGCCAAGCTATTTTTGGCCGCCGCAAAGACGGCACAGAGTTTCCGGCGGAAGCCTCTGTCTCTAAGCTAATACTAGGTAATCAGGTGGTATTCACCGCCTTTGTGCGCGACATTACGGAGCGCAAACAGTTTGAGGCACAACTCCAGCAAAGTGAAACCCGACTCAAAACCATCATTACCGCTACCTCCGACGGGATCATGATCGTCGATAACCAGGGTCAGGTTTGTTTTGCTAACCCCGCCGCCGCCCAGCTTTTTGATATGACTCTAGACACGTTACTTAAGTATGAGTGGGGAATGCCCTTGGCAGAAACCACAGAAATCCAGTTGGTGCAATTGAGTGGGGAATTGCGGATGGCAGAAATGAAGGCAACTCCGATTCAATGGTTATCAAAACCTGCCTATGTGATTGCCTTACGAGACATTACTCAACGCAAACAGACAGAGTTAACTCTACAACAGGCAAAAGCCGCCGCCGAAGCCGCGAATCTGGCAAAAAGTATGTTTCTGGCGAATATGAGCCATGAATTGCGTACTCCCCTCAACATTATTTTGGGGTTTACCCAGGTGATGAGTCGTGATCCGGTGATTACCCCAGAGGAACAAGAAAATTTGGACATTATTAATAAGAGTGGTAATCATTTACTCAGTTTAATTAATGATGTCTTGGATTTATCGAAAATCGAAGCCGGATGTATTAGCATCGAGGAGAGCCGTTTTGACCTAATTGCCTTGGTGCGATCGCTCCAGGAGATGTTTCAGCAAAGAGCAGTGGCTAAAGGGTTGCAGCTTTACTTGGATATGGCGGCTGAGGTTCCCCAATATATCCAGGCAGATAGTAACAAATTGCGCCAAGTTCTGATAAATCTGCTCAGTAATGGAATTAAATTTACCCAAAAGGGTAGTATTAGGTTACGAGTAGCGCTCAACCCTAAGCCTCAGCAGGCACAAGCTTACCATCTTCGCTTTGAAATTTCCGACACCGGCGTGGGAATTGCGCCAACGGAATTAGGAATTATTTTTAATGCCTTTATCCAAACTCACGCCGGGAAAGTGGCAAATGAAGGGACAGGTTTAGGGTTAGCGATTAGTCGTAAGTTTGTCCAACTCATGGGTGGTGATATTCAGGTGAGTAGCCAACTGAATCAAGGTAGCACGTTTAGCTTTGAGATTCCGATTCACCTGGCTGATGCATCAGATATAGAACCCGTTCAAACTTACCGCCGAGTTATTGGATTAGCTCCCAATCAACCCGGCTACCGGATTCTCGTTGTTGACGACAAACCCGAAAACCGCAAAATTATCCTCAAGCTGTTAACCTTTCCAGGATTAGAGGTGCGTGAGGCGAAAAATGGACAAGAAGCCGTGACATTGTGGCAGGAGTGGCAACCCCATCTGATCTGGATGGATATGCGGATGCCGATTATGGATGGCTACCAGGCGACGCAACAGATTCGTTGCCAAGGAGACGGTAAAACCCCTATTATTATCGCCCTAACGGCTTATGCCTCCAAGCGCGATCGCACCTCGGCACTCCAAGCTGGCTGTAATGATTATGTGAGCAAACCTTTTCAAGTGGAAACCTTGTTTGCCAAGATGGAAAACTATTTGGGAGTGCGCTATATTTATGCAGATTCTGACTCAAAAGATCAACCCGTTAACGTTAATCAGCTAACTCCTGAACGGTTATCGGTGATGCCTCTAGCCTGGATTGAAAGCCTCTCTGAAGCGGCACAGCTTTGTGATGATGAAGAAATCTTGTCGCTGATTGATAAAATTCCGCCAGAGGAAACTATTGTGATCAATACTCTAAGGCATCTTGCCCACAATTTCCAGTTTCCTCTGATTATTCAGCTCGCTCAAGCTGTCATTAATTCAGATAATTAGTTCCGTTATTCTTGAGGAGGGCGGGTTTTGTTGTTCCGTTATCGGTGAATATCTGAATTTAGTCCCTAAACCCGCCCCTACAGTTCCTAAACCTGGCTATACAATAGACTTATTACTTATGACGGAGGAGGGCAGCGATGTTAGAGGTTAAAGCGAATATCTTAATTGTAGATGACCATCCCGATAATCTCCGCTCTCTGGCTGCCATCCTCAGCCGCGCTGGGTATAAAGTGAGAAAAGCGATTAGTGGCAAGATGGCATTAGAAACCATTCGTTCCCACCCGCCTGACTTAATTCTCCTTGACATCAAAATGCCGCAGATGGATGGCTATACCGTTTGCTCAACTCTAAAAGCCAACGCCGCAACTCAAAGGATTCCAATTATCTTTTTGAGTGCCTTAGATGATATAGCGGATAAACTAAAAGCTTTTACTGTTGGTGGGGCGGATTACATTGTCAAACCCTTCCAGGCGCAAGAAGTATTAATCCGCGTTAACAATAACTTAATAATCGCCCATCAACGCCAAGAACTCCTCGCTCAAAAAAAGAAACTTCAGGAACAAAATGCTCAATTACAGCTTTTACTCACCCTTACCCACAGGATTAGTCAAACCGATGATTTTCATTCTGCCCTAACCATCACGTTAACGAAAATTTGCCAGACGATTGGTTGGGATTTTGCCGAAGCTTGGATTCCCAATGCCAAAGGAACTCTCCTAGAATGTAGTCGGGGATGGTACAGTCGCGCTCCCACCTTTGACTTATTCAGATATCATCGAACAACCACCACGTTTGCCCCGAATATAGGATTACCGGGGCGGATTTGGTTGTCGAAAAAGCCGGAATGGAGTACAGAGATTTCTGCCGAATCGGCTGGCTATTATCTTTGTGTTGAGAAGGCGTTAAATCTGGATATGAACACGAGTGTAGGTGTTCCGATTTTATTTCGCGATCGCGTGTTAGCTATTTTAGTCTTTTTCAAACAAGCTAGGAGTGAACCCGAACCCGGATTAATCGAATTAATTCAGCTTATCGCGGCTCAGTTAGGCACATTAATGCAGCGGCTCAAAGTCGAAACTGCCTTATTTGAGGCAAATCAGAAACTCAAACAGTTAGTGACTATCGATGGCTTAACCGGAATCGCCAATCGCCGCAAATTTGACCAATACATTCATCGAGAATGGAAACGACTTTTTCGAGAGCAACTCCCCCTTTCCTTAATTTTAGGGGATATCGATTTTTTTAAACTCTATAACGATACCTATGGACATCAAGCCGGAGATGATTGTCTGCGAAAAGTAGCCACAAAAATCCGCCTAATAGTCAAACGTCCCGCCGATTTAGTCGCCCGATACGGCGGTGAAGAATTTGCGGTCATTTTACCCAATACAGATGCCCAAGGGGCGATTCATGTTGCCGAAACTATCCGCCAAAGCGTGGAAAATCTCAAGATTATTCATGCTAGTTCAGATATCAGTCACTATGTCACTTTAAGTTTAGGCGTGTCCAGTCTAATTCCTAACCCTTTAGTTAACCTAGAAACCTTGATTAATCAAACCGATAAAGCGCTGTATCGAGCTAAAGCAGGAGGAAGAAATCAAACAGTCGCTGAATACTCCATTCCTGCCAATTTATCATGCCAATTTTAAAATGAGTTCAACGCAATAAGAGAGAATTTATGTCAGACAAACTAACGAGTATTCTAATTGTAGATGATAATATAGATAACCTGCGCTCCTTGGCTGCCATTCTCAGGTTAGAGGGTTACAAAGTCAGAAAAGCAATTAATGGACAGGTTGCACTAGAAACCGTTCGTTCTCACCCGCCCGACTTAATTCTCCTCGACATCAAAATGCCGCAAATGGATGGCTATACCGTCTGCTCTACCTTAAAACAAGACGCAGCAACTTGTTCAATTCCTGTCATTTTTTTAAGTGCTTTAAATGAAACGGCTGATAAACTAAAAGCCTTTGCCGTTGGCGGTGTTGACTACATTACTAAACCCTTTCAAGCCCCAGAAGTCGTGGCGCGAGTTGAGAATCAATTGCGTCTTCAGAGACTTTCTCAACAACTCGTTGAGCAAAATACACAGCTACTGAAAGAAATTCAGATGCGCCAGCAAACCGAAGTCGCATTGCACCAAGCCGTTGAGAAAGCTGAAGCCGCCAATCGAGCCAAAACGGTGTTTCTTGCTAACATGAGTCATGAACTCCGTTCCCCCCTCACAGGGATTTTGGGTTACGCTCAACTACTGCAAAAAGCTACAGACTGCACTCCTTTGCAACAGAAGGGGCTTGGCGTTATTTATCAGTGCGGTAGTCACCTACTCACGCTGATTAATGATATTTTAGATCTATCTAAAATTGAAGCTAAAAAACTCGAATTATTTCCCGATTATATTGATTTTTGTTTATTTTTAACGAATCTCGCTGAACTATTCCAGTTTAAAGCCCAAGAAAAAAAACTTAAATTCACCTATCTTCCCTTCAACTCACTGCCTCCAGAAATATATATTGATGAAAAGCGACTGCGACAAGTTTTAATTAATCTGCTTTCTAATGCCATCAACTTTACTCATCAAGGTACTGTCACTTTAAAAGTGAGTGTCATGAGTTACAGTTGTGAACTGAATCAGCAGAAAAATGCCTTACCCCAGAAAACAGATAAAGCCAAAATAACTTGTGCAAAAATTCGGTTTGAAATCGAGGATACAGGCATAGGAATTATCCCAGAACAATGGGAAAAAATATTCTTACCCTTTGAGCAAGTGATGGAGAGTTCACATAGTACAGAAGGAACCGGATTGGGACTAACCATTAGCCAAAAAATAATCGCCTTAATGGGAAGCGAAATTTTTCTGGAAAGTACTCCTAATGTGGGCAGTAAATTTTGGTTTGACTTAGACGTACCCACGAACTTATCCTGGTCATATTTTACCGAAATTGATGCCAACCATAACCAAACTATATCTGAGGAAGTTGGTGATAATTCAAATCAAATTATAACAAGTTTTTTTACAGAATCCGACATAATATTACCACCTCTAGAAGAACTGCTTCCGCTGTATGAAGCTGCTCAAATTGGTGACGTTGAAGGTGTACAGCAGGTAATTGAGAGACTCCAACACTTAAATTCTGACTATTTTGCCTTTGTCACGCAGGTGCTGAAACTGGCGGATAATTTTGACTATGAAGAAATTATACAACTAATTGATAATTATTATGTGGATCATAAGAGTCTCTTGAGACTGTAGAAATGTATCATCCTACCTGTGTAGATTAGAAGTAAATTAGTAGTTGGATCTTGGGATAATTTAACCCCTATTCGGTAATCTAAGTTTTATATCGGGATTTTTGAGTACGAGAAAGTGAACAATACGTGGGTTATTGTATTCAAGACGGGGAGATCCCCCCAAACCCCCCTTAAAAAGGGGGGCTTATACCAAATCCGGGTTAGCCACCCCCTTTATAAGCTAGTCCGCGCAGGCGGACGAAAGGCAAGTGTAGCTGCGACTTCTAGTCGCCAGGGAAAAAAAGGGGTTCTATACTATAAAATTATAGGATGAAAAACTCAAAATTTTTAATCATTTTCACCGACTTAGATGGCACACTTCTAGATTCTGACACTTATAGTTATCAGAAAGCTATTTCAGTTCTCAATACCCTAAAGGAAAATCAAGTTCCGGTGATTCCGGTTACCAGTAAGACACGCCCAGAAGTCGAAACGCTGCGCCAATCACTACAACTCCATGATCCGTTTATTGTGGAAAATGGTAGTGGTATCTTTATTCCCTTCGATTATAACCACTTAACCTTACCCAAAAGGAACCAATGGGCGGGTTATCATCTGCATCATTTAGGTTGTATTTATAGTGAAGCCAGACTTGGATTAGAGAAAATAGCCACCATTCTCAATGAACCATTACGGGGATTTGGGGATATGAGTGAAGCCGAGATTTGTCACTTGACAGGATTGTCCTTGGCAGAAGCAAAAAAGGCAAAGGCGCGGGAGTTTACCGAACCATTTCTGACGCCTAAGAAGGTAACACCAGAACGCCTTAACCAAATTGTACAAAACTTAGGATACCGGATTGTGGTTGGCGATCGCTTCTGTCATTTGATCGGCGCTGGAGCCGGCAAGGGAAAAGCGGTACAGTGGTTAGTAGACTCCTGCCAATCTGCTCAACCCGATGCCAAAATTACCACTCTGGGTTTAGGAAATAGTCCCAATGACTTGGAGATGCTCAAAGCAGTGGATATTCCTGTAATTGTTCCTGGAAACAAAGGTATTCATCCCGGATTATCCGGTAAAGGATGGCAAGTCGCACCCGCACCCGGTGCTCAGGGTTGGGCGGAAGCCGTGAGCAGTTATCAGTTATCAGTTATCAGTTATCAGTGAGCCGTGAGCAGTTATCAGTTATCAGTTATCAGGAGCAGGGGAAGATGAGGGAGATGGGGGAGAGTGTGTAGGGGCGGGTTTCACCACTATCTTTTTGGTTATACCCAGATGTAACTAAACCCGCCCCGACTAAATGACAAATGACGATCTTCACCGTTAGCTTTTATTGTATCCACCTATTTAATGTGAGTTTATGGTTCAACACGTCGTAAAATCCGCCATCGGTGTTCGGTTGCACTCACTAGGCGATGGCGATGAGATTGATTAAAGTTAAGAGATAAGAGATAGAAACACAAACGACTCTACCCATTTTCGATTATTACCATGAACAATCTGTCAAATCGAGTTCCAGAATTCTTTGGTAGTGAAGGCGAAGGCGGTAACTTCCTCTGGCAATATGTCCAGTCTCTGCATCCAGAAACAATTGCACAACTCTCTAAACCCGATCCTGAAGTGCTTCAGGTGATGGAACGCAACCTAATCGGAATGTTAGGCGCCCTACCTCACGAGCACTTTAATGTCACCGTTACTACCAACCGTGAAAATCTGAGTCGGTTATTAGTTTCTGCAATGATGAACGGTTACTTTCTCCGCAATGCTCAACAGCGCATGGAATTTGAAAAGTCACTACATGAAGTAGCACAAGTGCATGATAATTAATTGATAACCTGTGGAGGAAGGAAAAAGGACAAAGGACAAACTTGTCATCTGCCATCAGAAGTGAGATGATCACTCATGCATGAGTTGTAAACATCCCTGATGGCTAATCCTGTCCCCCAGAAAAGTCTCCCTGATCAATTGAATTTGTCCACCAAACTCGCTTATGGAGCCGGAGAACTGGGAGGGGAGATTCCGGGTAACATCTTAGTCTTTTTCTTGCTGTTTTTCCTAACCAATGTCGCGGGATTAAATCCCACCTTAGCGGGGAGTGTTTTGCTGATTGGCAAGGTTTGGGATGCGATTAACGATCCGATGATTGGGTATTTAAGCGATCGCACTCGTTCCCCTTTGGGAAGGCGTTACCCGTGGATGCTGATCGGGGCGATTCCCTTGGGGATTGGTTTTAGCTTGCAGTGGTTTGTACCCCCAACCTCGAATCAGTGGCTACTATTTGCCTATTACGGCGGAGTGGGAATTCTATTTTATGCCGCGTTTACCTCGGTTGTCCTCACCCATAATGCCTTAGCGGCTGAATTGACTCAAGGCTATGATGAGCGCATTGGTTTAATTAGCTTCAAAGCCGCGTTTAGTATCGGTGCGAGTATTTTTTCCCTGGGTTTAGCCCAGATTATTTTTGCCCGAGTTGATGATCCGGCTCTTGAATATCGGATTCTGGGAACAATTTGTGCTGCTGTCGCCACCTTAGCGGTTTTCCTCTGTGTTTGGGGAACCTATAAGCGTTATAAGCAAATCGAAGCCCAACGGGAACCCCTGACTCAAGTATCTTTTTTACCCATCACCCAACAGTTTCGGATTGCTTTTAGTAACTTCCCTTTTATTTGTGTAATTGGGATTTACTTGTGTTCTTGGTTAAGTCTGCAAACAACGGCGGCGATTCTCCCCTATTTTGTGATTCATTGGATGGGATTACCCGATCATCACTTTACCCAAACCGCACTAACCGTTCAAGGGACAGCCTTGAGCATGACGTTTGTCTGGAGTGCGATCGCAAAGCGTGTGGGTAAACGTGCTATCTATGGGATGGGTATCCCTGTAACCGTATGCGCGTTGCTGGGACTGTGTTTCTTACAACCCAATCAAGTGGGATTAATGTACACTCTAGCCA
This sequence comes from Coleofasciculus sp. G3-WIS-01, assembly GCF_040223135.1. Classification (NCBI taxonomy): domain Bacteria; kingdom Bacillati; phylum Cyanobacteriota; class Cyanophyceae; order Coleofasciculales; family Coleofasciculaceae; genus Coleofasciculus; species Coleofasciculus sp. G3-WIS-01. The sequence goes on along the minus strand of NZ_JAVJZI010000072.1, from coordinate 20,860 downwards.
TATTGGTTGGATTGGGTTTGTCTACGGCTTATATTGTACCCTGGTCAATGCTTCCCGATGTCGTTGATTTGGACGAACTCAACACCGGACAACGACGGGAGGGTATTTTCTATGGGTTAGTTGTACAATTACACAAAATTGCCGTCGCGATCGCACTATTCCTCGTGGGTAAAGCCCTAGACATGTCGGGGTTCATTTCCACCACATCCGAACAATTACCCGTGACTCAACCAGAATCGGCGTTGTGGACGATTCGTCTGCTGATTGGTCCGATTCCCGCTATTGTCCTCATCGGAGGTTTAGTTTGGGCGTACTTCTATCCGATTAGTCGTTCCCTCCATGGCGAAATCCTGCTGAAACTCATCGAACGCCGGAATCCGGAAGCAATGTAGAGACTTAGCACGCTACGTCTGGAAGCAATGTAGAGACGTAGCACGCTACGTCTGGAAGATGGGGAAGCTGAAGAAGACTACGTCTGAAATGCTAAGATTGTTAAATAACTGTATAGTGATATAAAATAATTAGAATAAAATTTACACTGATGCCTCGTCGATTCCCGAATCAGGCAACGATAGAAATATAGATAGGGAAAAATCAATGAACAACCTTAACCCTAACCAACGGCAGCACAGGCATCATCGGCGTCGCCAGAGAACCTGGGATACAGAGAACCATCGGCGACGGCGACACAGAGAGTGTGGATTTCCCTTACTTTTGACGGGATCTCGAAAACCTCTCGCCAAACATCTCTCCTGCAAGGAGAGAGGCTTTTCACAACCCAGTAATGTTGTGTATCAACTCAACCACGAAACCCAAGCCGCGTTGATTGAAGCCATCGAAGATGAATATAAAGCCCGCGCCTTCTATGAAGCGGTGATGAATAAGTTTGGTGCTGTGCGACCTTTTAGTAATATTGTTAACGCCGAAGCCAGACATGCTCAACGGTTAGCAGCCCTTTTGATTAAATATAGAGTGCCAGTACCAGCAGATACGTTTACCGGAACGATTGATGCGCCCGATAGCCTGAAAGCCGCCTGCAAAATCAGCATAGACGGCGAAATCGAGAATCTAAAAATGTACGATCGCTTCTTATCCTTTGTCCAGGAACCCGATATCGCTGCGGCTTTCTCCCAATTGCGTGACGCTTCCGCTAATCACCATTTGCCTGCTTTTGAGCGCTGTTACAGTCGATTGTAAGTAGTTATTAGTCATTTATCGATAAGTTAAAACGAATATGAGGTTTTCAGGGGCAATTTTATGACAGCCAGCCCGATTGAACAACTCCCTCTCAAACCTACCCCTGATGTCGGCACAAATCTAGATGATCAGGAAATCCAGGAATGCTGTAACTGGTTGAGTTTTCACCGAGTTTGGGGAGAACTTAGCGACTCAACCATTCAAGCCATGGCGCAAGCATTCCAACCCCTGAAAGTGGAACATGGAAGCGAAATCTATCGCCAAGGGTTAAAGCCAGTGGGTTTGTATCTGCTGAAATGGGGAACCGTGGAGATTTATCGCCATTCTCTGGTGGGGAGAACCCATATTACCTATCGCAATGCGGGGGAAACCTTTGGCTATGTGCCATTAGTGGAAAACCAAGACACAGCCACCTATCGCGCCAGCGCCGTCACCCTGACGAAGAGTGAAATTTGGTTCCTCGGACAAACCGAGTTTCGTACCCTCTGTCGCACCTATCCAGACTTTCAAGGGGCAATTAATACCCTATTGGCGCAAGACTTAGCCAACTTTGCCATGCGAATGGCAAAAGAACAGGCGAGAATTCAGGGGCTACAGCCCTATATTCAGCCCGTACCCAGGGGAGAAGCGATTATCGGTACAAGTAAAGCCACCAAAAAACTGCGATCGCAGATTCAGCAAGCCCAGGATGACCTAAAACCCGTCATGTTTCAAGCCCCAGCCGGGAGTGGTAAAACCTTCCTCGCTGGGTTAATTCATGCAGGATCACCCCGACAAAACCGTCAGTTTGCCGAAATTGACTGCGCTGAGTTACCCAAAACTGAAGCGGGTGTCGTAAATACCGATGCCCTATTTGGCAAACAGGGAGAACAACTGGGGGTGATCGAACTCCTCGAACGAGGTAGCTTACTGATTGATAATGTCCATCTCTTAAGTTCCCCAGAGCGCGATCGCCTAACTCACTATATCAAAACAGGCAGCTTTACCCCCAATCCCAACCCCGAACATGGGGAATCCTCACCACCACCCCTTGTCCAATCTTGGGTGCGCCTGATCCTCGCCAGTCCCCAGAAAATCGCCCTACCCGGCGTAGATGTTCATGGCATCAAACTCTTTAGCCTCCCCCAACGTAAAGGAGACATTCCCGAATTTGCTCGCTATTTCCTCCAGAAATTCTGTCGCCAACGGGACGTTATTCTACAACTAGATCAAGCCAATTTGCGCCGTTTAATCAGTTATGACTATCCCGGAAATATTGCCGAACTCGAAGGAATTCTGCAACGTGCTGTCTTCATGACACCCGCCGGACAATCGGTGATTCCGGAACAAGTTCTCTGGTCTGTAGAATCCAAGAAAAATGCCTTCCGTGTCGATTTACTCAACCAACTACCTTGGTTACGCAAATTTCTCCTAAGTGACTGGTGGCCCCAACGGTTCTGGTTTATCATCATGGCGATTTTTGTCCCGGTGACAGTTATGGGATATATCGGTCCCCAAAGCCGAGATGCCAGCATCACCTTGAATTTTTTCTGGGCGTGGTGGTGGCCCCTCTACCTCTTTTTATTTGCCTTCGTGGGTCGCCTCTGGTGTGCAATATGTCCGTTTATGATTACGGGTGAATGGATTAGAAAAGTCTCGTTGTGGATTTTTCCGCGCCAACTCTTACCGTGGCCCACGAAATGGTTAAATAAGTGGGGGGCTTGGGTTTTATTTGCCGGATTTGTGGCGATTTATTTGTGGGAGAAACTCTGGGATTTACCCCATACGCCTTACCTATCCTCTTGGTTATTAGTCGCAATTGCTGCTGGGGCGGTGATTTGTAGTGTCATTTATGAACGCCGTCTCTGGTGTCGCTATCTCTGTCCCATTGGCGGGATGAATGGGATGTTTGCCAAACTTTCTATGATCGAAGTGCGTTCAGTGCAGCAAGTTTGTGGGAGTCAATGCAGTACGTTTAGCTGTTACAAAGGCAGTGAGGCAACACCGATTAATTTTAGTAATCCCTTACCGAATGAAGGACAAGCAACAGGGGGTTGTCCTCTCTATTCCCATCCTGCCCAGTTACAGGATAATCGAGATTGTGTGCTGTGTATGACCTGTCTTAAGGCTTGTCCGAACCGTTCGGTGCAGTTTAATTTGCGATTTCCGGCGGCGGATTTATTGGAGAATCATCAAGGGTTTTGGGCAGAAGTGGCATTGATGTTGCTATTATTTGGCGGTGTCTTTATGCACTATTCGCACCGGATTCTCGGTTGGTTTGGTTTGGGGAATATTCCGTTAGATTCTGAGCATTTGTTGACGGCATTACCTGTGGTGACGTTATTGCTGCTGATTCCCTTTGTCGCGACCTATTTGACCCATCAAGTGGCGCGTCTATTTGACCGAGATATGCCGGATTACCGGACTGTCATTTATGCCTATCTACCCATGGTGTTAGCGGCGAATTTAGCCTATTATGTGCCAGGGGGAATTACGGAAGCGGGTCAAATTTTACCCGTCATTGCTCGTACTTTTGACTATTCTGGCGCGAATTTACCGACGTTAACCTGGAGTATGGATGTGGCGAGTTTTTTACAGGGGGTAACGTTGCTTTCAATTTTAGTGTTCAGTATCTATCCGTTGCTAAAAATTACCCAACGTCCGTTCTGGAACAATTTGCCTCATTTGGTGCTGATGGCTGGTTTTACAGTGGTTTTCGTTCAATTAATGATGGGGTGAACTTCAGTGTTTTGTTAAGTGAAGACAGCACAACGACGAATCAACATAGTTAAGTGAAATTGTACTCCCATCTGCCATCTATGAAAATTTACTCGAATATTACAGACGTTATCGGTGGCACATCCCTCGTGCAACTTCAACGCCTTCCCCAACGTCACGGCTGCGTCGCCACAATTGTCTTAAAACTGGAGGGGATGAATCCGGCAAAATCGATTAAAGACAGAATTGCGATTAGTATGATTGCAGAAGCGGAGGAGGCGGGATTGATTCAGCCAGGAGTCTCGACGATTATTGAGGCGACATCAGGGAATACGGGTATTGGTTTAGCCATGGTTTGTGCGGCTAAAGGTTATCGTTTGATTTTAACTATGCCAGAAAACATGAGCCGTGAGCGTCAGCAATTGGTGAAAGCTTATGGTGCGGAGGTTGTGCTAACACCTGCTAAAGCGGATATGGCTGGCGCGATCGCACGGGCGAATGAGTTACTGGCAACTCTCCCGAATGCCTTTTCCCCGCAACAATTTAGTAATCCCGCTAACCCCAAAATCCATTATCAAACCACGGGTCCAGAGATTTGGCAAGCTACGGCTGGACAAATTGACATTCTTGTGGTGGGCGTTGGCACGGGGGGTACGCTCACGGGGGCGGGGCGCTATCTTAAACAACAAAAACCACAACTGCAAATTGTGGCGATTGAGCCAACCCAGAGTGCGGTTTTAAGTGGCAAACCTGCGGGAATTCATAATTTACAAGGAATTGGTGCTGGGTTTGTTCCTGACGTGTTGCGGGTAAATTTGATTGACGAAATTATTCAGGTAAGTGAGGCGCAAGCCTATGACATTGGGCGTCAGTTAGCGCGGGATGAAGGAATTATGAGTGGCATTTCTTCAGGGGCGGCGGTGTATGCAGCGTTACAGATAGGTTGTCGTCCCGAAAATCGCGATCGCCTGATTGTGGTGATTCAACCGAGTGGTGGAGAACGGTATCTGAGTACACCAATGTTTGCCCATTCATCTTAAAAACTGGCTCTCCCGTACTTATAGTGATAATAAAAACTTATCAGTAAAGTTAAGGTTCCCCTGCATCAGTGTCTGTTGATATACTGCATTAGTATTTCAAATAAAAAACTGTTGCATTGATAAGCGAGAAAAATGTAATCTGGGAGCTAGTGATACAGAAGGAACCTCCCATGCACGAGCCTCTACCATCCTCGCCGCCAAACTGGTACGAAAAGGTTAAGCGGAATCACATCGTCCGGGCGCTGGAAACAATCCAAGACTTATTTATCATTTCCCTCTGTGTTGGCTTATTTGCTTTTATGGCGATTCAGCTACGAGAGATGTTTGTGGAGTTACTACCGCCCTTAGATTTCCCTGGCGTAACGTCAGATATTCTGTTCTTGCTGATTTTGGTTGAATTATTTCGACTGCTGATTATTTACTTGCAAGAACAGCGTGTATCGATTGGAGTCGCGGTAGAAGTTTCGATTGTCTCTGTGCTGCGAGAGGTGATTGTGCGAGGAGTCTTGGAAACCTCCTGGATTCAAATTTTAGCTGCCTGTGCGTTCTTAATTGTGATGGCAGGACTATTAATTGTGCGGATGTATTTGCCGCCAACTTTCGATGGAATTGACCCAGAAAAACAGTTGTCCCTGCGATATAAAAAGCAGACCATGCGTCAGGTTCCGGACTCTAATAACAATCCGTTAAACCCTTATCCCAATACTGTTGCTGTGGCAGATAAAATGGGTCATTTAGAGCCGATAACTAATGCAACAGACTAGGTAACGAACGCAACAGATAAACAATTAAGGCTGTAGTTACCACACAACGTTCACGCTAACCCTAACGTTGGTTTACTCTACCCTTCGGGAACGCCAAAGGCGAGTACGAGAAGGCTCCGCCTACGTACCAATGGTTTAACCTACAAAGGTAACTGTTCCCTGTTCCCTAATCTAAAACATCAACTGTAATTTCGTCCAACTATGACTACAATACCTGATATTAAACCTCGTGATGTCCAAGTCGCCGCCATTGAAGGAACGGATACAACCGTGTTGCGATCGCGGACGTGGGATAGACTCAAGTTTGAGGTAGAATATTCCCTGCAACGGGGTACAACAGCAAACTCCTATCTCATCCAAGCCGATAAAACAGCGCTGATTGATCCGCCAGGGGAATCATTTACCGAAATTTTCCTGAATCAATTGCAGCAATGCATGAATGTGCAGCAATTGGATTATGTAATTTTAGGTCACGTTAATCCTAACCGGATGGTGACGCTGAAAGCTTTGCTAGAATTAGCCCCCCAGATTACCTTTGTTTGTTCTAAAGCCGGTGCAGTTGCGTTACAAAATGCCTTACGGGAACACCAATGCAATGTTTGGGTACCCAAAGGCGAGGAAACCTTAGACTTAGGTCAAGGTCATCATCTGCAATTCATCCCCATCCCCACACCTCGTTGGCCCGATGGACAATGTACCTACGACCCCCAAAGCCGTATCCTATTTACCGATAAACTCTTCGGTGCCCATGTCTGCGGCGATGAACTCTTCGATGAAAACTGGAAACGGCTAGACGAAGACCGACGCTACTATTATGATTGTCTCCATGCCGCTCAAGCGCGACAGGTCGAAGTCGCCCTGAACAAATTGGTCCCGCTCTCGGCTAAAATGTATGCCCCGGGTCATGGTTCCATTGTCCGTTACAGCCTTAGCCGATTCCTCCATGACTATCGCCAATGGGGTCAGCAGCAAACCGAACAAGACTTGACAGTGGCGCTAATTTATGCATCAGCCTATGGAAATACCGCCACCTTAGCCCAAGCGATCGCTAAAGGAATCACCAAAACAGGTGCAGCCGTCGAATCAATTAACTGTGAATTTGCCGAACCTGGGGAGATTGAAGCCGCGATTCAACGCTGTGATGGCTTTTTGATTGGTTCCCCCACCCTGGGCGGACATACGCCTACTCAAGTGCAAACGGCGTTAGGGATTGTCCTCTCCAATGCCGCGAAAACTAAACTGGCGGGGGTGTTTGGGTCTTATGGCTGGAGTGGCGAAGCCGTTGATGAAATTGAAAGCAAACTCTTAGATGCGGGTTATCGCCTGGGATTTGAACCGATTCGGGTTAAGTTTAAACCGGATGACGAGACAATTCAATATTGTAAAGAAGTCGGCACAGATTTTGCCCAGGCGCTGAAAAAATCCAAGAAATTCCGCGCCCCCAAACAAGCCGTCAGCAGTGCCCAAATTGACCGAACGGCACAAGCGGTAGGACGAATTGTCGGGTCATTGTGTGTTGTCGCGGCGCAGCGTGGTAATGTTCGTAGTGGGATGTTAGCGTCTTGGGTGACACAAGCCTCATTTAATCCGCCAGGGATTACGGTTGCGATCGCTAAAGATCGGGCAGTTGAGTCTCTAAGCCATACGGGAGATAGCTTTGTCCTGAATATTTTAAAAGAAGGGATGAATGTCCGGCGACACTTCTTGCAATCCTTTGCCCCAGGGGATGATCGATTTGCGGGTTTAGAGACGGAAATGGCGGAAAATGGTTGTCCGATTATCAAAGATGCCTTGGCTTATTTAGAATGTACAGTGCAGAGTCGGATGGACTGTGGCGATCACTGGTTAGTGTATGCTGTTATCGATAATGGTAAAGTATTGCAATCAACCGGGATGACGGCTGTACATCACCGTAAATCGGGGAATCACTATTGATTTGTCATTTGTCATTTGTCATTTGTCATTGGGGATTGGTGGTTGGGGATTGGTGGTTGGGGATTGGGGATTGGTGGTTGGTGGTTGGGGATTGGTGGTTGGGGATTGGTGGTTGGGGATTGGTGGTTGGGGATTGGTGGTTGGGGATTGGGCGAAGCATTCGCGTTGAAACGTTGGTAAAAAACCGATAAATTTGGGCGCGAATGCTTCGCCCCTACGAATTACGAATTACGAATTACGAATTACGAATTACGAATTACGAATTACGAATTACGAATTACGAATTACGAATTACGAATTACGAATTACGAATTACGAATTACGAATTACGAATTACGAATTACGAATTACGAATGAATGAATGCATGAATGAATGCATTTCCCCCATCTTCCTGTTCCCTGTATCCATGGAAAACAACGCTGTTCAACGATTTAGACAATCAACATCCGGCAAAATTGGTCTGGGAATCACTCTCACCGTGATCATAATGGCACTGCTGGCACCGATTCTCAATCCTTATAATCCGGCAACGGATCGGAATTATACCGCCCGGTTGCAACCCCCCAGCTTGGATTATTGGTTTGGCACTGATGGTTTAGGACGAGATATTCTTGACCTGGTATGGTACGGGTTACGCACGTCTTTGTTTATCGGTTTAGTTTCCGTGGGATTAGGGCTAATCGTGGGAGTAGTGTTGGGGTTAGTCGCGGGTTATTTTCGAGGCGGGTTAGAAACCGTGATTGGTTGGGTAACCGATATCCTGTTAGCCTTTCCCTCAATTCTACTCGCGATCGCGATCGTTACTGTAACAGGTCCTAGTATCTCCAGTGTGATGATTGCTGTCGGTGTAGTACAAGTCCCCATTTTCATCCGTTTGACTCGCTCTATGGTGCTATCATTGCGGGAACAGGACTTTGTGCAAACCGTGCGATCGTTTGGTGCTACGCCGGGACGGATTATTGTTTATCATATCTTACCCGCTAGCTTGAGTCCTTTAGTCGTGCAAGGGACTCTTTCTATTGGTACGGCTACCTTAGAAGCAGCAGGTTTAGGTTTTTTAGGGTTAGGCGCCCAACCTCCCACACCGGAATTAGGAACAATGTTATCCGATGCATTTAAGGGCGGCTATTCCCTATCGTCTCCCTGGACTATATTATTTCCTGGTTTGTTTATTACCCTAACTGTTTTAGCCTTTAATTTACTCGGAGATGGTTTAAGAGACGCTTTAGATCCCCATATTTAGGTAGAAGGGTAGGGGCACGGCATTGCCGTACCCTATTCTAGCAGTAGACTGTTGTAGAGACGTTGCATGCAACGTCTCTACCATAAGATGCGTCCTAACCGCTATGGCGATTGCGATATCACCCTCGTCGTCTAAACTTAACCGGATCTGATATTACACAAGAGTTGGAACCATCAGCAGTTCAGCTTGGGGCATTTCAATCAGGGCTTCAACTGTCTCATTGGTGAAAGAGTCTCCTATCCCGATGCTGTTCATCAGGTTAATTTGCCTAACTTCACTCGCAGTAAAGGAGTCTAATACTTCTTGATGACTGGCTAAAGTCGGTTGCCAAATTGAGGCGTCAAAACCCGGATTACTGCCGTTCTCTTCCTCGATAAACAGATGAGGGTTTCCTCTATTGTCGAAGACATCAACACCTCTATTGCCTAAAAGTTCATCACTCACCGACTCAACAGTTGTCAACTTGCCAGCATTATTCTGTATCGTTTCATTCACTGAAAAATCATTGTAATTAGCAGCATAAAGCTGACTTTGGGGGATAATCTCCTCCGATTGACTCTCACTTGACCAAGCCAGTTTTGCTACCGATTTTCCTCTGTTTTCGTAGTAGTCCATGCGAATTTCGTACTGTTGTCCCGCCTCTAGGTCAATCGTGCCACGATTATCTTTCACGGCATGGTCTGTCCAATTATCAATCAGGAGTTGGTCATTTACCCACAATCGAACCCCATCATCAGAAGAGGTTTTGAACTGATAGGTTTCTGAGTAAAGGGGTTCCACAAACCCTGTCCAACGTACCGAGTAGGTATCGGGATCTATCGCCGCATCCGGTGACCCTGAACCCCAGTTAAAGTCTATGGTTTCATCAGTGCGGGTTAGCACTAAGTCGGTAAAATCGCGGTTGTTGTAGTATTCGGCAGTTAAACCTGTACCGTTACCACTAGCATCTACACTGAGAGTATCAACAGCAGGAGAATAAAGCTGAGATTCAGGAATAATCTCTTTACTTTGACTCTCACTTGACCACAACAATTGTGCGACTGATTTGCCAAAGTTTTCGTAGTAGTCCATGCGGATGTCATACTGTTGACCCGCTTGCAGGTCAATTGTACCCCTATTTTCTGTAACCCCATGATTTGTCCAATTGTCAATCAGTAGTTGGTCATCCACCCACAGGCGTACACCATCATCTGAGTTGGTGAAGAATTCGTAGGTTTCTGAGTGGAGGGGGGCGACTGAACCTGTCCAGCGTACCGAGTAGGTATTGGCATCTATCGCCGCATCGGGTGAACCTGAACCCCAGTTAAAGTCCACAGTTTCATCGGTGCGAGTTAGGGCTAAGTCGGTAAAATCGCGGTTATTGTAGTATTCGGCAGTTAAACCTGTACCGTTACCATTGCTGGGAGGAGCGTTAATCGCCGGACTATCTAGAACCACATTATCAACGGCAATGAAATCACTATCGGAAGTATACCGATTGGAATTAACGCTGAAGACGACAAATTGATAGCCATCACCAAAGTCTACATCCCACTCAAAGTTCGTCCAGTCAAAGGTAGAACCCCCGACTGTTTCTTCCAGCAACAGGGTTCGGTTCATCGGAAGCGCTCCCACCTGGGTTGGTCCATTAGAACTAATCCCACCGTGAAATTCTCCATCAACTCCCCAGAGGCGCACAGTAATCTCGTTGGCTCGGTCATCTCCTTCCGTATTCTTGATATCCAAGCTCAAGGTTTGTTGACCCCGACGGACACTGTTGTCCAGAAAAATTTGTCCTAATCCTGTCCCCCGCGAGTCTGCATCGAAAACAGCCGCACCTCCATCACCAATGTTGGAATTACGCGACCAACCCGTTCCTTGCCAACCTTGACCATTTCGTTTATGGTCAATACCCCAGTTTGGTCCTCCAAATTTATCCGAATCGCTGAAGTCGCTGTCGAGAATTAGGTTGGGATAGGCGGTTGGGGTGACCTGAATCTGTTGAGTTACAGTAGTTGTTGCGCCTTGGCTATCCCAAACCGTCAGGCTGACATTATGAGACTTTGTTGGGTCAAATTGGTGATTGACTTGGCGACCAAATTGGTCGATACTACCATCGTTATCAAAATCCCAACCGTAACTTGCGATCGCGTCATTGGTCTGGTCTAATGTATCTGGTGGGTCACTGTCGAAGGACGCACTGGCATCAAACAAGACAACTCCTTGATTGCCCACTGATTCGTAGTTAAAGTCAGCTACTGGTGCAATGTTCGTCGGCGACACCTCAAAGGTGGTGTTAATAACCTCGAAGTAATCGGGGAATGTCTCCGAACCGCCAAAACTTTTCTGTTTGGACAGATTATGAGTATTATTCGCCAAATAGCTGTCTTCGATACGCGACCCTAGAAAAGGCACACCTGCGTCATTCGGACCTTCCCAAGGAAGCTTCACCCCATGTTCAAACCCCTCAACCCGGATATTTTTGAACAGAAGGTCTTGGGATAGGGGATTCAGACCAATGCCATAACCACGACCATCACCATTTATACCTCTCTTGAACGGAACGGGGTTATCAGTGTCACCGACAATTAACCCATTGACGAAATCAATCTGGCTGCTGTACTGAGTGAAGATACCCTCACCATAGATATTCCAGAGTTTGAAATTATCTACTAATGAGCGAACATCATGGGCTTCTTTGAGATTTGGACCCTGAAAGCCTAACTGACCATCATTATTCCGCTGATGGTTCCAGAAGATTATCCCCATATCGGAGTTATAACTCTCGAAACCGGATAGGCGGCGCAGGGGTACGTTGGTAACATCGAGAGTGTCTGGGTCATCATCAAAGGACGCCTGAGACAGGATTGGCTGTAGTTCCGGTAACATATTCTCAACCGCAACCGTGTCAGCCTCTCTGACTCGAGAGATTCCATCCACGCCATTAAAGATATTAATCCCACCGCCTGCAGCACTAATGGCAATATTGTCCACTATTTCCACTTGGGCAGCCCCTTGCACCCAGTATCCCTCACCGTTAAAGCCCATATCAAACAAGGGAACGCGGTCTGAACCGTCGAAATCGGCTTGGGGACGGTCATCGCCTGTAGTTTTGATGGTAATGTTATTGCGCCATGCACCCAATTCATTTCCGGCTTCTGCGGCAATTCCGGAACCTACTACGTCGAACACCACATTGTCTTCTAAAACGGCGTGGCTGTCATGATGCACCAGTCCCCACCCCGGACTACCAACAATGGCGTTACCTTTGACCAGAGAGGGTGTACTGTTGATATCCTCAGCCCCAGTGCGATGCAGATGCAAGGCATATCGCCCACGGGGATTTGTCCCGGAACCGGGTGAACCATCGACATTTTTTATGGGGTCATCAATTAACCTATTTTTATCGGTCCGTCCCAGGTTGTAGAATCCAGCGTTTTGTACCTCGACATCGGGGTTGTGCATGAACATCACATGACCCCGTTGCTGAGTGGGTACGGTTTCAGCGTTTTCTGTCTCGAAGATAACGTTCCGACTGGTGTTGGCAATGTAAAGCTTTAAGTCCTCGTCCTCGAATCCCTGGGGACGCTGGTGGTCAAATCGGAGGATGGTATTATCACCAGAGGTAATGTCGTTGTTGGTAAATTTAATCCGGTTGCCGTTAATTTCGGTGATGGTTAGTACTTCATCTTGGAACCGACTGTTATCTTCGTCAGAACCGTCGGGATTGTAGGATGTTCCACCTAACACTAATTGATCACCAACGCGCCAGCCTATGGGTGTATTCATACCATCGGGCAGATTCAACACCAGTTCATTGTCACCGACTGAGGCATCTGTTGCTAGTGATATAAAATCGAGTTTCTCTGCACCATGAATTCTAACTTTACCGTGAGTGACAACGCCGCGACTAATCAGGGTTGAGTCCCAATTGCTATCAATTTCTCCGTTATCGGCAATGACAATTCTGGCAGTTTTGTTGGCTTGAATCGGGTTTGCTTCACTGCCAATCGTTAAGGTGCTAGTCGGTGATGCGATGAACGTGTCTACGACTATTTTGGTGTTGCGGTTGTGGGCGAATTCCAATGTTCCGTCCACACGCACGGTTTCTAGACGAGTATCACTCTCGGCGTCGTAAGTGACATGAACACCTTCAGAAATGACGACTTTAGCATCAGTTCCAGGAACCTGACCTTGCTGCCAGGTATTGGGATCAAACCAAGATCCATCGTTAACGGCTACATGAGTTGCGGCTGAATGAGGGACTAAATCCAATAATTCTAGATGTTCGGCTTGCTTTACTGGATGGTCTTGATGAGGGAGATTTTGATTATGTTGCATGCTCATCATTGATGTATCGGCAATCTCAGCTAGGTTGGTTTCTAGTTGCATAATGTTGCTGTTAATCTGTTTAGTCAGTGGTTTTCCAGAAAGCAGTCATCATTTGATGGCTATTCGCGATCGCTGACAACAAGGATCGGCATACACACTTGAATCGACTAGACGTTGTATAAACTTCACAATCGATTCCCTTATTTAAATTAATAACATCAATTCTTCTTGATTTTCTTAAATAAAAAAATCTACACGGAATCTTTATATACGGATAGACAATAATATATATTCCTTTTATATTTATAGTTATTATTGTATTTTGTTTTAAAAAAACAGATCTTAGACTATTATTATGAAAATAATGTGAAGGTTTTCAGTAAGGCGACATCCCTCTTTTTGCAGAAATACTATATTCTGGTGAGATGGGTATCCTGCCCACCCTTATGGGCAAGGGAGATGCCTACCCGACAAGGGTAGATGGGTTGATGTATACTACCGGACTCAACTAAGCCTAGAGCCAAGCTTTTATAATCTAAAATGGGAAGATCTGTGGCATGATACAATAAAAGGATATATTCAAAGAATATTTAATTTTAATTAGAGCGTTAAGTCCCCATGACTAAAAGGACTGGGGAATTTATTGTGTAGAATCGAGAGACACCGTCTATCGCTGGTGATCGTGCATCAGTCATTTATAAAGTCGGTCTATTGTATTAATCCCAACTGCCCCCGTCCTTATCCTCAACCTGGGGACTTTAAGTTTTGTAGCAGTTGTGGGTCAATGCTGCGTCTAAATAATCGCTATGTTCCTCTCCAGCATTTGGGTTTAGGGGGATTTGCGGCAATTTACACGGTTTGGGATCAGCAGGATCAGACTGAAAAAGTATTGAAACTTTTAGTAGAAAAGTCACCCAAGGCGTTGCAGCTTTTTGAACAAGAAGCCGCCGTATTGCAACGTCTAAAGCATCCGGGTGTGCCTAAAGTGGAGTCCGATAGCTATTTTACCGTGAGTCTGGGAACATGCCAACAGCGCTTACTTCCTTGTCTGGTTATGGAAAAAATAAACGGTGAGACGCTGGAGGCTATCTTGAACCGTTATCCTCAGGGATGTCCGGAAACCTTGATTATTAATTGGCTCTACCAAGCGGCTGATATTCTACAGGAGTTACATGATTTGGGAATTATTCACCGTGACATTAAACCATCAAACTTAATGGTGCGAGAGGAGACAGGTCAACTGGTGGCGATTGATTTTGGCGGCGCGAAACAAATTGGCGCGATACCCCTGGGGAAACAGAATTGTTCCACACGCTTAATTTCTCCAGGTTACAGTCCCCCCGAGCAGATTGCGGGGGATGTGGTGGGACCGACGGCTGATTTTTATGCCTTAGGGCGTACCATGATTCAATTACTCACAGGTCAAGATTTGGCGGAGTTACAAGATCCGGCGACGGGTGAATTTCACTGGCGCGATCGCACCAAAGTCCGTCGGGGTTTAGCCAACTTACTTGATAGTATGATCCGCCTTGATCCCCAAAAACGACCCGCTAAAGCCGCCGATATTCAACGACGTTTAGTGGTCAATTGCCGTTTAAGTAAAAAATCGTCTTCCTCATCATTCTCATTATTTCAGGCGCTGACTAAAGCCGCCGGAACAGCACAGGAGATTTCTGTGCGAGTTCTGATTACGGGCGCTCAAGTTATCTTTAGCCTAGTGCGCTGGCTGTGGCGAGTCTTTATTAGCATTGTTCTGGCGTGCTTAGATACCCTCGGGGAAATGGTGATGGCGGGAATTGGCGCAGTTGTTGGCGCAACCACTGGGTTTGCTTTGATTAACCGGACAATTGTCGGCGATAGCTTTGCCGATTGGATGATCGGACAATGGATTCTAATGGTTCCCGAAATTCAGATTATCCCATGGGGGGAACTGATCATGTTTGCTTGTGCGGGTTTGGGAACGGCTTGGGGATTAACTGAGGCGGGGGGATTTGGTCAACAGAAACGGCGTCTAATCGCTGGAATAACCGGGATTTTCGGCTATGGTGTGGGTTGGTTTATTTGGCAGGCGTCAATATCGTATTCACCGAGGGAACAATTGGCAGGGTTGGGGGATCTTTGGCAGGTATCCCTATCTTATAATAGTATTGCCGATCGCTTACTGGGTTTAGTCACGGCTGTTGCGGTTATTCCCCTGGTGTTAGGATTAGGGTTACCGAGTCATTACCTGGTTCACGCCGCCGTAGCCGCATCGGGTACGGGTATGATATTTTCCGGGTTAGTTCGGTTAAATATATTGCCGTTGGAGGTATTAGTTCATATCTTTTCCTTCTCTGATGTTAGTTGGTCGGATTTTATCAATACCATTAGTTTTTTTGGTTTACTCGGTATTACCATAGGGTTCTGGTTAGGCGTGAGTTATTATCTGCTGGTTCCTGTACTGCGCTTGCTGGGGTGGCGATGATGCGATCGCGACTTGAACAACCACAATACGAGCCTGATACTGCGCCAAGTTCCCCTTTAAGCTCAACGTAGTTGTCTGTCGTTCCCACTTATATCCCAGTTCAACACCAATTAGATAAGGGAGTACATTCACAGTTGCGCCTGTGTCTAGTCAACCGGATGTGGCGACAGACTGTTGTTGATAAAGCAGGGTGATGGGTAAATATGGACGAAAGCCAGCTTCACCGAGTACCACATCAGCAGAGATAAAAGGATATCGCTGGGCGTTAAGCTGTCATGCATTTAAATTGGGAATGAGTAGCGAGCTTTCCGGCTCGCACTGAACGTGATTTCGCCATTATTGACATTAATTAAATGCCAAACAGCAGTTTGGGTTCTGCTCCCTCTTGAATTAGTTCGTCATCTACTTCAATGATAAGCTTCAACAACTCAGTTTTTTCTGCCACTTCTACACTTAAACTCGAAACTGATGCCACTATGTTACACAATTCTAGGAGTTAAAAACCCAACACTTCAGTGTAAAGGTTGGTGGGCAATGCCCACCCTACGGTATGTCAAGGGTTGTGGCGATTCCAAAATGCAAATTTTCAGCGCTATTCTACTTAGGTGAGGGCGCAAGCCTTGCGCCCCTACGTTTGGGTGTATCGTTAGCACTTGAGAGCCACTACAGAGTTTTCTGCGTTAGGTAAGGTGGGAGCGATCGCGTAATTGATTATTGTGCTACTGTTTTTCAAAAGTTCTAGCATCGATATCTTTTGTTGGGTTTCCTGGCGTCAACCCAACCTACAACCTATTCCACCATTTTAGCTGGGTCAGTCCACTAGAGCGTCAGTCGGTGTAATAGCAGTTAGCGGTGGGTAATACAAATCTGGGTTGATTACCTCCTTTATAATCCAGTCCGCGCAGGCGGACGAAAGGCAAGTGTAGCAGCGATTTTAATCGCCGTGAAAAAAAGGGGGTTACTGATACTCTAGAATTTATGCTCAATTGCCCGATTCAGATTCCACGCTGCACTAATTAAGGACACATGGGTAAACGCTTGGGGAAAATTGCCCAAGGCTTCACCACTTGAACCCGTTTCCTCGGCATATAATCCTAAATGGTTGGCATAACTGAGCATCTGTTCAAAAATCAGTCTAGCGCTGTCAAGCCGCTTCTTGTCTACTTTTCCCGCCCTAGTCAACGCTTCAACTAGCCAGAATGTGCAGAGATTAAAGGTTCCTTCTGTCCCTGAAATACCATCCGGTGCTTCTTCTGGATTATACCGATACACTAAACTATCCGAAACCAGTCCCCCTAGTTCTGGTGAGCAATTAATCGCATCCAGAGTTTTCAACATCCGGGGATCAGTGGGAGACATGAAGAACACCAAGGGCATAATTAGGTTACTGGCATCTAGGGACGTGCTACCGTAATATTGAACAAAAGCTTGACGCTCCTCACTCCATCCCTTTGCCATAATTTCTTCATAGATGCGATCGCGTTCCTTTAGCCATCGCTGGTGATCTGCCGGAA
The DNA here is from genome assembly GCF_040223135.1 of Coleofasciculus sp. G3-WIS-01. Classification (NCBI taxonomy): domain Bacteria; kingdom Bacillati; phylum Cyanobacteriota; class Cyanophyceae; order Coleofasciculales; family Coleofasciculaceae; genus Coleofasciculus; species Coleofasciculus sp. G3-WIS-01. The sequence goes on along the minus strand of NZ_JAVJZI010000072.1, from coordinate 3,694 downwards.
ATGAGCGCTTTTGAGCCAAACGTAACCCCCGATCGAGGGCTACCCAACACATGAGATTAGAGTAAATAAAATCTTTGCGTCCCCCTCGTGTTTCCCAGATTCCTTCATCTTGGCGTTGCCAATTATCGCACACCCAATTCAGTAACCGCCGTAGGGATAGCCACAAATCATAGGAAATCTGTGTTCCATATTTGTTGAACAAATACACCGAATCCATCAACTCGCCATAAATATCAAGCTGTAACTGCTGATAAGCCCCATTGCCAATCCGAACCGGGTAAGATCCCTTATACCCCTCCAGGTGATCCAGAATCTCTTCATCGAGATTATGATATCCATCAATCCCATACATAATCTGCAACGGATCATCTGAATCCAACTCCTGACAGCGATTTTCCAAGAAAAGCATAAACTGAGCGGCTTCCTCAGTAAACCCGATACGGAGTAAGGCATACAGAGTAAAGGATGCATCTCGAATCCAGGTATAGCGGTAATCCCAATTTCGAGTACCACCAATCATTTCGGGTAAGCTGCAAGTCGGCGCGGCTATAATTGCCCCTGTGGGTTCGTAGGTGAGCAACTTCAACACCAAAGCTGAACGTTCCACCGTCTCGCGCCATCGACCATCATAAGTACATTTAGCAATCCAGCGTCGCCAATACGCCACCGTATCGTCAAAGAGTTGAATCGCTTCTTGATGGCGCAGGGGCAAAGTACAACCCCCATCCGGGTCAGTTTCTTGCAGCACAAAAACGGCACTTTGTCCAGCTTCCAACGTAAATTCAGCAAAAACGCCGCGCTCATCCTGTTTTAACGGGATATCCGTCACCAATCCCAAACTCAGAGACGGCGACTTAAAGCACGCCCCCGTGGATGAGAGAATCGTCTTGTGGCGATCGCGGGCATAATTAAAAGCAGGATAACATTCTACGCGAAACTTCATCTGGCAGCGAACCCCTTTAACTTGCCGCACTAACCAGTGATAACCTTGCTGATTAACTGGTACACCAACAGGCATAAAGTCAATAATCTCACCCACCCCACAAGATGCCAAGAAGCGAGTCACCAACACATTCGTTTCGGGCCAATATAACTGTTTATGAGTGACTCCATCCACACAGGGAGAAATCTTAAAATGACCTCCTTTCTCAACATCCAGTAATGCGGCAAAAACGCTAGGAGAATCGTGGCGAGGAAAGCAAAACCAGTCAATCGAACCCCCTAAGCCAACTAAGGCTGTGGTGTGCATATTGCCGATAATGCCGTAATTCTCGATAGATTGATATGCCATTGAATTATGAATGTTGAATTTTTACTTTGTATTCTCTGTTCCTTGACAAATGACGAATGACTAATCCCCAATTTCCGCCAATTCCAACCAACGTTCTGTTGCTGTATCAATTGTCTGAGTCAAGGTTGCTAATTTCTGATAAAGTTCCTGAACCTGATTAACTTTACCAGGAGACGCATTATACAGCGCTTTCTCCACCTCTGCCTTTTGAGCTTCCAGTTGGGGAATCTTTTCTTCTAATTCTTCAAACTCGCGCTGTTCCCAATTAGAAAGCCGACGCGGTTTCCCCTTACCAGATGATTGAGTCTTCCGCGTTGCTCCATTAGACTCTTCTGATTTCTGTTGAATTTTAGCACGTTCTTCAGCCTCTGCCGCTGCTTCCGCTTCTTTATAATCAATATACACAGAATAGTTACCCGGATACTGACGCAGAATCCCGCCTGACTCTAAGGCAAAGATTTTGTTGACGGTGCGATCTAAGAAATAGCGATCGTGAGACACCACAATCACACAACCATTGAAATTTTCTAGATAATCTTCCAACACCGAAAGCGTTCGCACATCTAAATCATTGGTCGGTTCATCCAGAATTAGCACATTAGGAGCACTCATTAATACTCGTAACAAAAATAGGCGGCGCTTTTCTCCTCCAGAAAGTTTATAAATAGGAATGTACTGTTGATCCGGTGGAAACAGAAAACGCTCCAACATTTGCGAAGCAGTAATCAATGTTCCATCCCCCGCTTTCACATATTCTGCTACTTCTTTGAGATAATCAATCACCCGCTGATTTTCCTGGATTGCCGCTAATAAATCATCAGAATGTTGGTCAAAATAGCCGAAGTGAATCGTTGCCCCAATATCAACCTCACCCGAATCCGGTTCAATCCGTCCTGTGATAATATCCATTAACGTTGATTTACCACTGCCATTTTCGCCAATAATACCAACGCGATCATCAGGGCTAAATTCGTAGGTAAAGTCTTTGATTAAAATCCGATCGCCATACCCCTTAGAGACATTTTCTAACTCAATTACTTTATTGCCAATCCGGCGACTCGCTGTCGAAATATCGACCTTGCCTTGAGCCTGCTTAAACTCTTGATCCTGCATCTGATGGATGCGATCAATTCGCGCTTTCTGCTTGGTACTCCGAGCTTTGGGTCCTCGTTTGAGCCATTCCAACTCTCGCCGCAATACGCCCTGATGTTTACGTTCTTGACTCGCGGCGGCTTCTTCGGCGAGAGCTTTTTTCTCTAAGTAGTAGGCATAGTTGCCATTGTAGGTATAGATGTCACCTCGGTCAATTTCAATAATCCGATTAGTGACTTGATCCAAAAAATAGCGATCGTGGGTAATTAATAGAATCGCCCCCGGATAAGATTTCAAATACCCCTGTAACCATTCCACAGACATGGCATCTAAATGGTTGGTGGGTTCATCCATCAATAACACATCGGGTTCTGATAGTAATGCTGTCGCCAAAGCAATGCGCTTACGGTAACCTCCGGATAAATTGCCAATTGGCGTGTCAAAGTCTTGAATTCCTAGCTTGGTGAGGATGACTTTGGCACTGGTTTCTAAATCCCAAGCGCCTAGAGTTTCGATGCGCTGCGTCACCTGAGATAAACGCGCCATGACTTGTTTATCGTCTGAATTTCGTGCCAATTTGTGGGATAATTCCTCATAATCCCGGATCAGTCTCATCTGTTCGCCACTATCGGCAAAGATCTGTTCTAATACAGTGCGGCTTTCATCTAAGTCAGGTTGTTGGGGTAAGTAGGCAATTCTCGCGCCGGGATTGACAATAAATTGACCGCCATCAATGGATTCGAGTCCAGCAATCATTTTTAGTAGAGTAGATTTTCCCGATCCATTGGTACCGATCAAGCCGACTTTATCGGTAGCATCGAGGCTAAAGCTGGCATCTTTGAGGATTTCTTTAATGCCAAAATCTTTTTTAACGGATTGCAGCGTGAAGACACTCATTAGGGTTTTAAATTGATCCTATGTCTAAATTTGTCCTGTTTATAGTGTTTCCCATGATCAGGTACTTATGTGAGGGCGCAAGGATGGTGCCCCGGAGAGCGCCCCTTATCTGGGTGTACCATCAGCACTTAGGAACCGCTAGATTGATTGATGGGAAAACAGTTTGTGCTTCTCTACACGTAAAACTGTTTCCTGTCATCTTCTGTTGTATCGTTCGTCTATCATACCTGTAGTTATTGGGACAAAAACCTTACTCTTGTATTCTTTTACCCTTTTACCGCTTCTAAAAACCTAGACAAACCTACCCATAAGTAATTCTGCCTTGGTATAAGTCCACGGTGTAACTTTTGGTCGATAACCGTTAACGCAAAAACTTGGCTGATACCCGGCATTGTTGCTCGATATCAGCCTTAA
>NZ_JAVJZI010000061.1:0-14837 GCF_040223135.1 Coleofasciculus sp. G3-WIS-01 | reverse complement strand
ATTAGCACCTGAAACCCTTGCTATTACGTTGATTTTTGCCAAAATTGAAAAAGTTGCGAGGCGCACGAATACATAACCGATAAGTTATACAACTCTATCAATGACTATATACTACACAGACAACTTAGAGTGAAAAGTTAGGTTAAACAGAGATGGTAATGCCGCAACAAACATCAGAGCGGAAGGTATTACAGGGGTAACGCATTTAATTCGTCATCTTTCGGATTCCTTTACCCAAGCTATACCTTTAGGGGCCGGGAACGGCCGGGCCCCTACGATAGGTGGCGTTTATGCGTCAGTCTTGACTGTCGAAAACGTCAATTGTATGACCTACATTTTGCAACTTAAATCCCCAGCTTTTTGACTAAAGCGGAGATTTTCGCCATAGTCTACGGGGCAATCAATGACAGTCGGCACATCTTGCCTTAAAGCTTCTTCCAGGGTGGGAATAAACTCCGCCACTGAATTCACCCGATAGCCTTTTAACCCCATACTTTCAGCAAACTTGACAAAATCGGGATTGCCAAATTTAATAAATGCTGAGTCGCCAAATTGATTGTGTTGTTTCCACTCAATCAACCCATAGCCACCGTCATTAAAAATCAAGGTGACAAAGTTTGTACCGACTCGCAGGGCGGTTTCTAGTTCCTGACAATTCATCATAAAACCGCCATCACCGGTCACCGCGACAACATTGCGATCAGGATGGACTAATTTTGCCGCGATCGCACCCGGCATGGCAATCCCCATCGCCGCAAAACCATTGGAGATAATGCAAGTGTTGGGGCGATCGCAGTGGTAATGGCGTGCCATCCACATTTTATGAGCACCGACATCGGAGATAACGATATCTTCGGGTCCCATCACCTGACGCAAGTCATAGATGAGTTTTTGCGGCTTAATCGGAAACTCCTCATCATTAGCATACTGTTCATAATCCGCCCGAATATCAGAGCGTAATTCCACCGCATGGGGCGTCGCCTTGCCTTCCCGATCCGCTTGTTTCATAATTTCATTGAGCGAATCCGAAATATCCCCAACCACTTCCACCAAAGGAATATAGCTGCTATCAATTTCAGCGTGGCTAGCACCAATGTGAATAATCGGAATCTTGCCGTCTGGATTCCATTTCTTCGGCGAATATTCAATTAAATCGTAACCCACCACAATCACTAAATCTGTCTGATCAAAAGCGCAGTTAACGTGATCGCGCTGTTGTAACCCGACTGTCCATAGGGCGAGAGGATGGGTATAGGGAATCACACCTTTGCCCATAAAACTATTGATCACCGGGATATTCATCCGGGTGGAAAATTCTGTCAGGGCTTGTGCCGCATTGGCGCGAATTGCCCCATTTCCCACTAAGATTAGGGGATTTTTTGCCTTGGAGATGGCAACGGCTGCTTTGCCGATACTCCGGAATGAGGCATAGGTTTTCTCCCGTTCATCTTTAGCCAAGGGTTCACCTGTAACCGGCATGGCGGCAATATTTTCCGGCAGATCAATGTGAACTGCCCCGGGTTTCTCACTTTGAGCCAGTTTAAATGCTTTGCGGACAATTTCCGAGGTATTACTCGGACGCACAATTTGCGTATTCCACTTGGTTACGGGGGCGAACATTGCCACCAAATCCAAGTATTGGTGGGATTCAATATGCATGCGATCGGTTCCCACCTGTCCCGTAATCGCCACCAGCGGGGCGCCATCTAGATTGGCGTCAGCTACCCCAGTCATCAAATTGGTTGCCCCAGGTCCTAAAGTAGAAAGGCAGACGCCCGCCTTCCCCGTTAACCGTCCATACAAGTCCGCCATAAAGGCTGCTCCTTGTTCATGGCGGGTGGTAATGAATTGAATGGAAGAGTGCTTGAGTGCTTCTAGCACATGCAAGTTCTCTTCTCCAGGCAATCCAAAAACATATTCGACGCCTTCATTTTCGAGGCATTTGACTAGCATGTCCGCTGTATTCATTTCACCCATCTCAGTTTTCCCTCAACATTCATTGGTTATCTGATGGTTTGTCCGATGTCCTATTTCGTCGCCATTGATGCCTGCTGAAATTCAAGCAGAACAAGTTAGAGGGGGGCCAAAGCTAGGACTGGCTGTTAGCTATCCCCGGTAAAGATTCAAAGCTAAGGATTAAATCCTATTGTTAAAATTCTGTTTTTTTAACAATAGCTTCTACTACTGTCTCCCGTCCATAGTTATTAACTATTTCACCCAAACGGTTTTGATGTTGACAAATTCGTGAATTCCTTGTACTCCTAATTCCCGTCCATAGCCGGAACGCTTAATCCCGCCAAAGGGTAAGCGGGGGTCAGATTTAACTAATCCGTTGATAAAGACAGCCCCGGCTTCAATCTCCTCAATGAGTTGTTGGGCTTCGGTTTCGTCCGCTGTCCACGCACTCGCCCCTAAGCCAAAGGGAATTGCATTAGCTTTAGCAATTGCCGCGTTAATGTCAGGAATTCTAAACAATAACGCCACTGGACCAAAGAATTCTTCGTTATCGGCGGGGGTTCCTGGGGGGAAATCCGCCAAGATGGTGGGGGGGTAAAAATGACCTGGGCGATCTAAAGGTTTACCACCAATCAGCACCTTGGCTCCCCCGGCTATACAAGTTTGTACCAGTTGGTCTAATTCTTGGAGAATGCTGGGCGTTGCCAAAGGTCCAATATTGGTTGTCTCCTCCATGGGATCGCCCACATTTAGGGCTTTAAATTTTTCAACCAAACGCTTTTCAAACTCATCTGCGATCGCATCGGCTACAATGAAGCGTTTAGCGGCGATACAGGATTGACCATTATTGATCATCCGGGCGGTAACGGCGGTGGAAACGGCGGCGTCTAAGTCGGCGCTTTCGAGAACAATAAATGGATCACTCCCGCCGAGTTCTAGCACCGTTTTCTTCAGGTGTTTCCCAGCGGTGGCGGCTAAAGACGCCCCTGCGGGTTCACTCCCGGTTAAGGTGGCGGCTTTGATCCGAGGATCACTGACAATGGCTTCGACTTGATTGGCGCCAATTAATAAGGTTTGGAATGCCCCTTCCGGAAAACCCGCTTCCTTTATAATGTCCTCAATCGCCAAGGCGCATTGTGGCACATTCGAGGCATGTTTCAAGACACCGACATTCCCCGCCATTAACGCGGGGGCGGCAAAACGAAAGACTTGCCAGAAGGGAAAATTCCACGGCATTACCGCTAGAATGATACCTAAGGGCTGATAGCGGACAAAACTCTGGCTGGCATCTGTGGTAATATGCTCATCTGCCAAAAACTTCGCGGCGTTTTCGGCGTAGTAACGGCAAACCAAGGCACATTTTTCCACCTCTGCGATCGCGCTTTTGATGGTTTTGCCCATTTCTAAGGTCATCAGTTTACCGAACTTGACCTTATCCCGTTCCAGAATCTCCGCCGCCGCGTTCAGCCATTTAGCCCGTTGCGCCATTGGCGTTTTCCGGTAAGACTCAAACACCTGTTGTGCCAGGGTGAGTTTGGCTTCTATCGACTCATGACTTAGTGGCTCAAAGGTTTTGAGCGTTTCTCCCGTTGCTGGGTTAATTGTGGCGATCCCCATAGCCTTCCTCTTCGACTCCATTACTTGAGATGGAGTTAGCTTTTTCACTCTCAAGTCTACTGCGATGCTGTCTGGTAAAAGACAATACCTTTACATTGCTTTACATTTTAGCAGATGGAGACGGTTGACAGGGGTTTTTCGTCAAATAATTTTGATTGACCTCCGGTGATCAAGGCGTCTCCTCTGCCCAACGGAATGCCCAAACCTCCACTGTCTCTTCGTTTTAGCCCACAGATTCAGTTTCGCGATCGCGCCGATGCTGCTGGATATAACGGGTGCACTCAAGTTTGTCCGTTGGGGGTTGAGGTACTTAGGGCTTAAGGTAGGTGACTCAATAAAATATGAAAATGACAAATGACAACTACGCCGAATTTTCCAACGCTTCAACGGGCAAACGTTCGGGAAATACCTCAGGAGAAAACATTTCCCATAACACTTGAAGATAGGGTAAGATGATTTGGATTTGCTGCCGAGAAAGACGTTTGCTAAATTCTAGCCCTAACAGATGAATCATGTGCCGGACTAATTCCCAACCCACATTTAAAGATGGATAGAGCATGACACACAAGGGAAATAATTCTTCTTGGATGGGCGCAATACTCTTTTCCAAAACACAAAGCCACAAGTAAACTTGGAATAGTTCCACATCCCGAATACTGGCAGATTTCACGCTAGGGTTTGCCAATCTACCACTATAACAATGATAATTCGGATGTAAATCGATAATTCGGGTGGCAATTTGCTGAGAAATCAACGCTTGATCGGGTAAAATCTGCCGTAGCAAAACCAACGCTAATGATTGATGTTCATAGTTCGCGGCGGCTTTGTAGAGACGTTGTAATGGCATATACAGACAATCATCAATCACCTGAAAATAAACACTCACCGTAGCTTGCTCCTGAGGTGATAGTGATTTCAGGAGAAACCGACCACTATAGTGAAACTGTAGACTAACAAACGCAATCACCCTGGGGTCAATTGCTGTGTAGTTGTGTCGCAGGCGACCTAACTCTGATGATAAAAATAAACATAAACGTTCGGGGGTGACTTGATCGGCATAAGCCAGCAATACTTTCTCATAGATTAAGTAAGTATCTTTAGTAATTTGCCAAGGGTCAATTAAGCGATAGTTAATGCCTTGCCGTTTGATTTCTTGGCAGAGTAAAGCTTCGGTTTTTATCCAAGATTGAATCATTACCGTTCGCAAGGAATCAAGTAACCGCTGAGCTGTAATGGCTCGTAATCCTGGTGAATTCGACTGCCACGCTTTTTCGGGAATACTGTGTTTTTGGACATATTTTTTTGCCCATAGTTTGGATAGCTTTTGTATGGTAGCCACCTTCGCCGTCTGTGACGGTTGAAAATTGCCTAGCTTATCCTTGGTACTCATGACACACCCCTTGTCTAGAACGTCGATGTAGTCTGCAAAATTGCGGTAGCTGTAAAGTTAAAAGTTCCTATGGATTTTCCCAAACCCCCAACCCCTGGGAAGAGTTTGTGCTTGATAACTTGTCAACAAAACCCGCCCTTATTCAAATGTAAAAAAAAAGTTTATTTGGTATTTAATGTTACACTTTATTAAGTAGGTCTGATTACTGAGTTGGTGTTATAGCACATTTGCTCGCCAATAGCTGCTTATTTTTCTGCCACCCAACCCTTTGCATCTACTCACCAGTCAAAGGATAGTCTTTTTTGAAAAAATTCTCAATAGTCAATTACTGAATGTGGTATCGCATTCATAAAAGTTAAAGAAAGGAAACAGGGGTGCGGGGGATATGGGAGATAGAGGATAGGGGGAGATAAGGGATATGGGGATGTTCTGTGGTTAACTATTCCCCGCAATCCAATCCTGTAAAATTGGATTAACCACATCAGGGGCTTCATCTTGAGGACAATGCCCTAAACCGTCTAAGGGGACAAATTTTTCCACGGCTGGAAAATTGACCCATTCTTTTGCCTCAGCGATGGGTTCCCAGGGATCATCCGTTCCCCACAAAATCAGTGTGGGACAAGATAACCGAGGTAATAAGTCTTCGGGTAGAGGTCCAAAGGAATAGCGGGTAAAGGCAATAAACACATCAGCCGCACCTACATCAGCCGCCGGTGTCATCAGCAAGTCCACTAATTCATCGGTCACCGCCTCGGATTGGCGATAAGCTTGCAATAAAATTTTACGCACAACCTGTGGCTTAGCCAGTTGACGGAAAAAGAGTTGTCCCACCCACTTAATCCCCAGTAACCTTTGTACCATAGGTGCGCCGATGCGACGATGCCAGGGTAATGTAACTCGTTTGCGATCATGGAGCATCCGCAAGGAACAGTTGATCAGGGTAACCCCTAATACCATATCTGGACAATCCACAGCCGCTTGCATTGCTACAATACAGCCAATTGAATTCCCAACCAAAAATGCTGGAGTCTCCACGACTTCCCGACAAAAATCTAGGACTTGTTGTCCCCAGGTTTCAAAGGTATACTCCACCTCAAGTCCTGGCGTAGGTTTGGCAGAGGCACCAAAGCCAATTAAGTCAATGGCATAACACCGACAGGATTCGGCTAATACGGGTAAATTCTTACGCCAGTGTCCGCAAGAGGCGCCAAAGCCATGCACCATCACAACCGCAGGTCCAGAATTGCCTTGGACTTGATAGGCAATGGGAAAACCTCGCCATGTCCAGATGTGAGTGTCTCTTTTAGGGGGTTTGGGCAGGGTTGAGGAGGGAAAGGTCATGACGATTCGCCAGAGTACAGGTTTACTATTTACATTTTGTAATACAATAACCCTTTTGAGATTAGGGCGCAAAAAAACGATAATAGCCAAACCCGCTCGACAAGAGGCGCCATAGCCCGTCTCTACACTCAGAACTATTCTTGTGTCAAAATTAACATTAAGAAATTTTTTGGTGCGTCCCCTATGCTGGTGCAAACGTCTGCTGCGGTTATTCCGTTTCTGGGATCGGAAATTCAGGCATCCTACAAAGCGTCAAACGTGGTTATTTTGCCGATTCCCTACGAGGCAACCACAACCTATCGTAAAGGCACAGAAAATGGACCCGATGCTCTTTTAGAGGCATCAATCCAGCTAGAATACTACGATGATGAGTTGGAACGGGAGATTTGTAAAGACGCCAAGATATATACACATTCCGCGATCGCAGATACCCGATGCGGGCAACAGATTTGTGCCCAAAAAATGCTTCGGGATACTCGCGAAACCGTATCTGGGCTTATCGATGATGGTAAATTTGTGATTGCGATTGGCGGTGAACATAGCATAACCACAGGAATCGTAGACGCCTACCGCCAAAGGAGTAACGAACCCTTTACCGTGGTGCAAATAGACGCCCACGGAGATTTACGCCACGAATACGAAGGATCAATTTATAACCACGCCTGTGTGATGCGCCGGATTGTGGATATGGGGTTACCCACATTACCCGTCGCCATTCGGAGTCTGTGTCAAGAAGAAGCCGATTTAATTAAAGAAAAATCCATCCCTGTGATTTGGGCGCGAAACATTGTCAACAATCCCCATTGGATAGACGACGCGATCGCGACTATCGCAACAGAGCGAGTATTCATTACCATTGATTTAGATGGCATCGATCCGTCGGCGATGCCCGGGGTTGGCACTCCCGAACCGGGTGGGCTGAATTGGTATGCACTCACAAGCTTTTTGCGACGATTGTTTGAAACCCATCAGGTGATCGGTTGCGATGTGATGGAGTTAGCCCCAGTGGTTGATTCAGTTGTCTCCCAATTTAGTGCCGCTAAACTGGTTTACAAACTTATCGGCTATCAAACTCTGACACAAAGGTGGTAGCGATGGCTGGAATTCACTGCCCGATCCAAAATGATTGGCAAACGGGAAGGGGAAAAAGGGAAGAACTAGCATCCAGTAGAACACACACCGTAACACGATATGAGTCTGAAGGAAAAACAAGGCACACCCATTGGCAGTTATGCTCCCGATTTTGAGCTTTTAGGCATTGATAAGGATGTTCACCACCTCTCCCGGTACCTGGAAAGGTGGCGAGGAGTGGCGGTAATTTTTTTGAGTAATAACTGTCCCTACTCAGCCGCTCATATAGACAGACTCAAACAACTGCAAACCCGTTTTCATGAGCAGGGATTTACCCTGATTGGCATTAACTCCAATGATGCTGATCAATCTCCCGAAGATAGCTTCAGCCAGATGCAGCAGTTTGCCCGTAGTAGAGGGTTGAATTTTCCCTACCTGTGGGACCCAACTCAGGATGTGGCACAAGGATTTGGTGCTTCAAAAACCCCAGAAGCCTTTGTAATTGATGAACAGGGGGTCTTGCGCTACAGTGGTCAAATTGACGATAATACCCAGTATCCCGAAGCGGTTAACAAAGCATACCTCAAGAATGCGATCGCGGCGCTACTGGCTGGGGAAACTATCTCGCCCAAATCAACTCCCACCCAGGGCAGTCCTCTAGTATGGCGCAACTAGTAGGGGGAGCCTTTCATCCTGAAAGAGACGTAGCAGGCTACGTCTTTTAGCAGGGGGAATGCAAGCGGATCAGTGGTTGAAACCACCCGGAACGAGTAATACTTAGCTTGAAGCAGTAATACAGCAAGAATTTGTATTTTAGTAGCACGGGTGTTAATCATGTTATTTGATGATCGACATTCACGCACTCTGTCAGAATTATCGGTAGACTGTTATCGTATGGGCAAGGCAATAGTCAAGAAAGAAAGAGTCGTAGCATGGGGATGAAATACCGACGGGTTTTACTAAAAGTGAGCGGTGAAGCCTTGATGGGCAAACTGAGCTACGGCATAGATCCAGGAGTCGTTCAGGGCATCGCTGCCGAAATCGCCGAAGTGGTGGCAAGTGGCATCCAAATGGCAATTGTCGTCGGTGGTGGCAATATTTTTCGCGGTTTGAAAGCGGCTGCAGGCGGAATGGATCGGGCAACCGGTGATTATATTGGTATGATTGCGACAGTCATGAATGCCATGACCCTGCAAGATGCCTTAGAACAAATGGGGATACCTACCCGTGTGCAAACCGCGATCGCGATGCAAGAAGTGGCAGAACCCTATATCCGCCGCCGTGCCATTCGTCACCTGGAAAAAGGGCGAGTGGTAATTTTTGGCGCAGGTTCAGGGAATCCTTTTTTTACCACGGATACGACGGCGGCTTTGCGAGCTGCCGAAATTGATGCGGAGGTTATCTTTAAAGCCACTAAAGTTGATGGGATTTATGATTGTGATCCCCAGCTAAATCCCCAAGCTCATCGCTATCACACGCTCTCCTATAGCTATGTCCTCGCTCAGGATCTGCGGGTGATGGATAGTACAGCGATCGCCTTGTGTAAGGAAAATAATATCCCAATTATGGTATTTGATTTGACAGGGCGGGGTAATATCCGCCGCGCTGTTCAAGGAGAATCTGTCGGAACATTTGTGGGAGGTTTTTGTGAAGTTAGCTGACGCTGAAAGCCAAATGAAGAAAGCCGTTGAAGCAACGCAACGGAGTTTCAATACCATTCGTACAGGTCGGGCGAATGCGAGTCTGTTGGATCGAGTGATGGTGGAATATTATGGCAGTCCCACCCCTCTGAAGTCTCTGGCAAGCATTAATACGCCAGATGCCACCACGATTACGATTCAACCCTATGACAAGAATACGCTGACTCTGATTGAAAAATCGATTTCCTTATCGGATATCGGCTTAACCCCCAATAATGACGGTCAAGTCGTGCGACTGAATATTCCACCCTTAACCGCCGAACGCCGCCAAGAATTTGTGAAGATGGCGGGTAAGTTAGCCGAGGACGGAAAAGTCTCCATCCGGAATATTCGTCGTGATGCCGTTGACTCGGTTCGTAAACAGGAAAAAAATAGCGAAATTTCTGAAGATGAATCCCGTGATCTGCAAGACCGAATTCAGGAATTGACGGACAAGTACACGGCTAAAATTGATGAATTGTTAGCGGCAAAAGAGGAAGATATTACCACGGTTTAACCTAACTTGCTCCAGTTCCCCACCTGTCTCGTGCGGTGGGGACGGATAGAGAGTTTTGAGATGAGAGCATTATTTAACAAAAAAAAATGACCCATGACAAGGGGGAATTTTCTCCTCTTAAATCCCCTGTTAAGAGTATCCTATTCCTTGAGTTTATTGTTAAACTATGTCAGGGGTTAAAACTAAATACCACAGTAATACCTCCTTAGCACACTCCTGAATTTTTTAATCCTTAAAGCCTAATGTTTGACTGCATTATTGTTGGGGCAGGTCCTGCTGGGGGAACTGCCGCCTATCACCTCGCCAAGCGAGGGCGTTCGGTACTGATTCTAGAAAAAGACTCTTTACCCCGATACAAGCCCTGTAGTGGTGGTGTCTCCCCAAGCGTGCAACAGTGGTTTGATTTTGATCTGGCACCGGCGATCTCCCAAAATGTGAGCCGAGTCCGCTACACCTGGCAAATGGATGATCCGGTGGAGGTCAATCTCAAAAAACAAAAACCTGTCTGGATGGTGCGGCGAGATGTTTTTGACCAGTTTTTAGTCGAACAGGCAAAACAGCAAGGCGCTCAACTGCAAGATCAAACGACTGTAACGGGTATTGAATTTAAGGGCGATCGCTGGCAGGTTAATACCACCAATGAACCGATGGCAGCCCGTTATCTGATCGCCGCTGATGGTGCGAATGGTTCTATGGCAAAATGGTTGGGCTTTAAAGATCGTCCCCAGCGTATGGCAGTGACGATAGAAGCTCCCAAGTCAACCCCTCAAACCGGTAATCCCACTATCCATTTTGACTTTGGGCAAGTGAAAAATGGCTACATCTGGAATTTTCCCAAAGCCGATGGCTATTCCGTCAGTGTGGGTACGTTTAAGGGGAATGACAAGCAGGATTTACAAACGATAGGAACCAACTATATTCAGCAACTCGGTATTGATCCGAAACTCTGTCAGGTTCACAATCACCCAATGTGCCTGTGGGATGGTAACCAAAAGTTACATGGGCAAAATGCGCTGCTGGTTGGCGATACCGCTTGTTTGGCTGATCCGTTTACGGCTGAGGGAATTCGTCCCTCTATATATAGTGGAGTCAAAGCGGCGGAGGCAATTGATGCGGCTTTAGGGGGTAACGCCAGCGCCCTAACTCAGTATACCCAGGTGATTCAGGACGAATGGGGTAACGAGATGGTTTGGGCGAAACGTTTAGCTAGTGCCTTCTATGGCTTTCCCAAAATTGGCTATAAGGTAGGCGTAAAGCGACCTTCAGCCACTCTGATTATGCTGAAAATTTTATCCGGAGAATTGAATTACTCAGAGGTGGCAAATCTGGCAATTAAACGTTTGAGTGGCGGATTCTTCTCACGGTAGGTTGTTTGTCATTTGTCATTTGTCATTTGTCAGGGGACAAGGGAGTCGGGGCGGGCGCGAGTTAAATCTGGGTGAGGTAAGAAACAAAACTCACGCCCCATCCCCTATGCGCCAAGTGAAGGGTCAAAACTTCCCCAATCCCCCAACACCATTAAAAATCCCACGGTAAGTGATCCGTGGGATTTTGCTACCTCGAAAGAGTTGTATGAGAAAAGTCCGGTTCACTTATGCTAACCACCATCTTTATGGGCAGCATATTTGATTAAGGTTCAAACACCGCTTAGCTTAAGGAAGCATGACTGCGATCATAGCTAGTACGGAAACCAGAATTGGGTTTGCCTTGAATAGAATCCCAGTGGCTGAGGTTATCAACATCTAAGCCGACTTCATTGGCTGCTCGATTGAGCATGGATTGTTGCCTGTTCTTGACGGCGTGATGGTGACGCATCATTAAGGCTCTAGCTTGTTCTTGAGTAGACATTTGTTTATTCTCCGATTGCTTTAGTGATATTTCACTGTTTTTTTCCTTACACAATAACTATAACAAGAAAATTCTGTAACAAACACTACAGAATCGCTTTATTTACAAATCTTAATGTTATGGTTTTGAAACATAACCCCGTTAGACAGACAAGTTGTCTGATCACTAAGGCAAGTTAAGCTAGATCACAGCAAAGGGTGCAGTGATGGGAAAAAATTTCCCCCTGCTGCCCTAGAAAGGCGGGTTGAGTTAAGTTTCAAGACAGTGGCAAAATATTTGTCAAACCCGCCCCTACACCTGTGCAGGCTCAGATTCAGGCAGAATGCGGACACGGGCAAACTTGAGTCCTGTGATTCCTTGTAGTCTTTCAACGGTGCTGGATTCGATATGGCTATCCACCCAACCTTCACGGGCGAGGTAGCGTAAGTATTGTTGATATTCTGTCCACTCGGCTTGGGTGGAATAGACGATAGTCAGCATTCCTGGTTGGGTGATGCGAGTTTGGGTGGTAGCGTCTAGGGCTTTATCAATGCGTTTTTTGACAATTTCGTAGCGGGTGTCACGGGTGCTACTGCGTAAATCGAATATTTTTTCGGTTTGTTCGTCGTGGAAAATATCAACCGTGGTTTCTTGTACCAGTACCAGATGAGTGACTTGTAACGGATTGTCAAAGCGATCGCGAATATGAAAACAAGTCCTCGCACAGTCACAGATAGCCCGTAGCTGTTCGTAGCGCAAACAGTGGAGATGGAATAAGGTAAACTGCGAGTTGATCGAAGCGCCCGCATAGATCATGTGATCGATACCATCGGTGAGTTCATGATCACAATAGTGGGGGATAATCTGCTGCATCCGGATTTGCCACCGTTCCCAAGTTTGCCGCAGTTGTTCGTTAATCTCATAGATCATTCGATCATAGCGATCGCGGGCGGTATAAACACAGCCATGAGGATTGGCGCAGGCTTGTTTGTAAGCTCTCACCGCTTGAGGCGCCCCATCGCCACAGTCTTGGAAATAATCAAAATAAATTTCCAGATGATCCCTGAGATATTGAATCGCCGTCACCTCAGCCTCCGCCATCACTCCTTTTTCCAACTGTTTAATATAGGTGGACAAATCCAGGCGCAGTTGTTGCAACAAAGGCAAGTGTTGGTATTGGTTCGCCGCATCCACCACCGCCATTGCCAAATTGAACTGGCTGAGTAAATCGGCTTGGATAGATCGATTCCGTTCACTCGACGAACCCCGGATATCAGAAATCCCGTACATCGGATGGACATCAGTAAACACAATCGGTTCTGGGGGGAGTCCCCAACTGCGGCGTTCCGCTTCTTCTAAGAAACGCCATTCTACGGCGGGATGGATAGGATTAAATTGACTTTGAGCCGCTTGACGCAGGGCGGCGGTTAAGGCGGGGATCAAGGCGCAAGCATGGTTGATATCCAGGGAATCGAAGTTATGAGTCTGATCACTCGTCAGCCCTACCATTCCCATCAAGTTTTGGCTGGGGGTTTCGGCTTCAGCTGCAGAAACTGTTAGGGGAATCAGCAACAGGGAACGGGCGCCTTGGTTAAATAACGTCTGTTCAAACTCAGTGTGACAATCACTCTCTAAGTTAGCGACTCTCCAAACTTGATTCCCTTGGGCGGCTTCCTGGAAATGGGAACCTTCCAGGGAATCCCAGGAATAGACTTGGGTTTGAATAATTTGACCATCTTTGCTGGTGAAAAGTTTGACCTCTTGGTGCTTCACCCGCAACAGCAGAATTTGATCGGCGCGAAACAGCGATCGCATTTTTTGCTCAAATAGGCGAAACTTCTCAGAACGCAAGAGGGAGTCGCGTTCGATTAGCAAGCTAATCAGTTGTCGAATCGTTTCTTGGTGGGTAACATCCAATCCTTCCCACAAAAGCTGACCCCTAACCTGGTAATTGTCCAGGTTTAAACGCTCCTCCCAGGTGGGGTTAAGGATAATTTGCTGAATCGGTTGTTTGGATAGATCGATATCTGAAAATTCGTTAATTTCCGGATTAATCCGCTCAACGTTCAGATGTTGCGATCGCAGCCAAAATTGTACACAATGGGGTTCGCCACCGTGGGGATTATCGAGAGTGGCAATAACGGGTTCATCTAAAAAGCGCCATTGGGTATGATTAATTTTATATACATCTCGTAATATTAGTGCCAGTAAATGACGCCGATATAACTGTTCTAGGGTTTTAGCATCAACATTTGTAAATAAATCAAATAGGTGAATGCCCTGGTTTTGTAAGTTACCCGTGGGAGCATTCATCCCGGTTAAGCGGCAAAAGGCATCATTAGCATAATACAGCGTAAAGTTTCCCGGCTCAACCCACGCCATCAACAGTTTGCTATGGTGCTGGAAACGCGCCAACCAATCACTATTTACCGAATTCGCCTGATTTGTCATGGTGTCGCGATCGCGGAATGTTGATTCATCACTCACCTGTTGACGATGAGAATGTGAATTAGACATCGCAGGTATATTAACCTCCAGGGAATCGTCTGGAATGTGTTGTCGGTTGTTGTTCAACATCAAGGTAAACCGGTGATGACACCATGAGCCGTTTTTCCATTTGATCATAGAATTTAAAACTTGACAAGTTAAGAGAAATATGATCTTAAAGTTTTGCAAGATTTTTCTCATAAACAACTCGTCATTTATCACTGACTCAAGCGACGTTCGTAGTAAGCGCTTTAGCGCCATTCGTTCGTAGTAAGCGCTTTAGCGCCATCCAATGAATTTCGTAGTCGGTAGAGTGAGTTAAACGGTATTCAATTGAGGAAATAACCATTAAATTTGATATCCGCCGTAACCCACCAAAATGGAGTAGATATTACGATTAAATCGGGCGCACGTCAGTCATCCGTGTCAACTTAAAACTTTGTATAACTAGCGCTCAAAGTTTAGATCCCCCTAAATCCCCCATGGAACAAAAGCGAAGCATCCTTTGGCTTTCCCGTGCAATAAACGCGAAGCATCCTTAGGTCTCCCCCTTTTTAAGGGGGACGGAAGGGGGATCTAAAAGGGGGACGGGAGGGGGATCTGAAGGGGGACTTTGATTAATTTCTGGTTCCCCCCGTGCAAAAAAAGCGAAGCATCTGCTGGTCTCCCCCGTGCAATAAACGCGAAGCATCCTATGGCTTCCCCGTGCAATAAACGCGAAGCATCCTTAGGTCTCCCCCTTTTTAAGGGGGACGGAAGGGGGATCTATAAGGGGGACGGAAGGGGGATCTTAAGGGGGACGGGAGGGGGTTCTGAAGGGGGACTTTGATTAATTTCTGGTTCCCCCCTTTCCAAGGGGGGCTAGGGGGGATCTCTTATTAAGTAAGTAAGGGTTTCAACCTTAAGTTGACACCAATGACGTCAGTGCGCCCCTACGGTTTCTGGGCAAAAT
>NZ_JAVJZI010000057.1:0-27587 GCF_040223135.1 Coleofasciculus sp. G3-WIS-01 | reverse complement strand
ATTACGAGTGACATATCTGGAAACTGATGTAGTCGTCATTAATCAAACCCTAGGAGATAGCTCATTTTTATTACCATCCTAACTAGGGCTTGCTGAATAAGTTGTGGGTGAAGGGAGCAGGGGGAGCAGGGGGAGCAGGGGGAGCAATGATACATTTTCCCTGATAGCGGTGCAAGGGTATGAAAGGGTTTTACCCTATTTCCTTGAAGATGATCCAATGTCTATGCTACTCAAAGCCTTGATAGATAAGGGTTTTGCAGTTGTGCAGCAAGCCCTAACTACGGGAAAGCCGCATCTGTATGCAATCAAGCGGATTCGATATCACTTGGAGAACCAGGAAATCGGCTCACAGGGATAAGAAAACTGGTCATTATCAGTCCCGGTGGTTTCGTGATCCAATACTTGCATCACCTGGTTATAAAATGCCTCCGCTTCTGGAGGGGAGTCGCCAATACAGGTTAATCCCAGTTTGCCGAACTCTGAAAGGGCGCCCATCAGATGAAACACATTGCCAGTACGGGTACTGCTATCAAAATGTAGACGATAATGGGTGATAATATCCATCAGATCATTAGGCATTAACCCTCGGTAATGATCCTTTTGTAAATTATCAGTAGCGATGTAATATTTCTGGCGACCTTGCTGACTGTGAAATAAACCCGTTGAGGCGTCGTAATGACCATTGGTTAAATACCGAAGCGACATAAACGGATGGGTGGTTCCCCCTTTGCGTAAGTTAATTTCTATCGCCTGTAAATCCCAGGCATTTTCCCCCTGCTCCGGCTGGTGAACGGCGACAAAATCCACGCCATAACGCTCGATTGCACCTTTTTGTGCCAGAACTTGTCCCACTTTAATTCCCATCTGTTGCAGGGGTAAGCGGTAGGCTGCATCAGCGGGAAATCGACAGCCCAGATAAATCTGACCATCTGGACCGCCTAAAATTTGATCATGGGTGGAGAGTATCTTTACCTCACCACGCGGGGTAATATACCCTTGTACACTGGGCGATCGCTTTTTCTCTCCTTCGATAAATATTTCGACAATCGCGCCTAACTCTGGGATGCGACTGGAAAATTGAGTCCAGGTTTCATTCTTTGCCTGAAAGCCTAAATGTTCTAAGTCTTCGTGGATAGCTGCAACCCGTTGATCATGAGACGCTTTTGCTGGTGCTGCGTCGGGGATTTTTCTCAAATCCAGGATGGCATTCCCTTCCCCAGAAAAGCCTTCATTGAGTTTAATCACCATCCGCTTTAAGTCGGGATGACGTTCCCACAATACAGCCCCTGCTTCCACCAACTCGTCCACTGTCCACATTGTTTCACAGCCATCGGGATGGGATACACCACTGAGTTTGAAAATTTCCCGACTCCCACTCTTGGTTCCCCAGTAGAGTAAATCGGGGTCAGGTGCGAGAAGGGGTAGACCGAGTTTTACTGATAATTCTCGCTCAAGCTGGGTGGAATTGTAACAAACCATATAGGACTTGTGCGGACGTAGCGCCTGACGAATTCGCGCCATTAGCCGGGGACGTTCTAATATTTTTTGGCTCAGGGGTTTGAGTGAGGCATCATAGGTGGAGAGGAGCATCAAACGCTCACGGGCGTGAGAAAACGGAATTCCGGGTAACAGTTGCAAATAATAATCAATCACAATCGGCGATAGCGGTACCGCCGTTATGTAAATCAGGCGGGTGCGGGGATTGCGTAAGCGAATCAGGGAAAATAACAGCCGTTCCTCATAGTGCAGAAAACCCGGAATCTTGGCTAGTTCTCGCTGATCAACGGAGACAGAGGGCACCACCAAGATGTCGCGATCATCCTGGTCAAATAGCTCAATACTAGACCAGCGATCGCGCAACTGGCTCTGAAGCCGCCGAAACCGTTCTGCTTGTGTGGAGGAGGATGAATTCAATTCATGCATTGCCCCTGAACCGCCTCAATGTTATACATAGCAATAGTAGCGGTTACGGGGAACAACTGTAATACTGTTAATTAAGTTAGTTTTCGTCCCTAAAGGAAGCCCCTACAAAAATACGGGTTTTCACGGCTAAGTAGAGTTATCTGTCATGGTTCAAGATCGCACGGCGGGCTAATTTGGCGTAAGTTTTGACGGTTTGATAACGCATCTCCAGATCATCTGCGATCGCGTTTAAGGATTCCCCCATTTCTCGTCGTGCTAAGATGGTTGCCCAGGTTTCGGCGATGTCTTGCGCCCGACTCCCCCCCTGGCGCTGGCGTTGGGCGAGAAATTCTTGAGTTAGTTTGAGGGTTTTTCCAGAGGTGAGGAAGTCTCCGTCTAAGCGCGAGAGGGTGAAGGGTTTTTCGGATTGACCATCATGGAGATAGGCGGAGAGTTCGGGGTTAGTTTGGCGGACTTGATCTAAGAACCAGGCGTGGAGTCCGACAGTGTATTGAGTATAGAGGGAGTCTGGGGCGTTGGCGGTTAATTCTAAGACGAGTCCGACTAATTCTGTATCCGGTGTCCAGGGATGGCGGGATGGAGGGGGTTGGGTTTGGCGGCGTTTGCGGGGTGCCATGATGGGGTGAATGCCGGATTTTTAAGGGGTTGATCCTATATATATAGGGTAGACTGAGTTGTCTTGGCGCGATCGCATCAATTTATTAGCCTCTAAGACACGAATCCAATTGGTTTGTGACATCAGCTATTCTCTCCCTGCTCAAAAATTTTTCAAGTTGTAGGGTGGGCATTGCCCACCTTACTGATACCAGAGTTTCCATCCCCTTTGGGGGAATTGAGTTTGTCAAGAAAGCAGAACTGCACGAAACTTGTTTTGGAGAGTTTCCATCCCCTTTCGGGGAAGTGAGTTTGTCAAGTTTAGAGGAAATTAACAATGAGAATCAAACCAAGGTTTCCATCCCCTTTCGGGGAAGTGAGTTTGTCAAGAGTTCGCTCAGGAAACCTTACAGAGAGAGGGTTTCAGAAGCCAAATCTACACACCTTTTTTCCTTGTCAATTACTCAACGCTTATTGATAAAAATCTCCGGTTTTCATCGTCCAAAACCATTACCTAGACCGCCATCGACACACCTCAACGAAAAAATGAGGTTTGGAGCGATCGCGTGACCTGTGTAGATAAGCTAATTTACCGTATTTCGCTATGCAGTTTTCCAGGTTCTGTCGTTATTCGATAATAATACAAGCAAACCCCCTTAAATGCCAAACCTTCCTGTCGTCGGAAAAGGGTTTTTCCTCGAAGCTGCTACATTAGCCTCGTACTCACAGAACGGCAAAAACCATGAACGCGATTCAACTTCAACTGCTTCCCCATCAAACCCAAACCGGTTTACCCTATCAACACCTGCATTTCCAGATTACAACAGATGACGGCATTATTTCCCCCCCAGACATTAAAGGAATCAAACTACCAGAAGGAATACCCTTCAACCAAGGTATCGTCATTGAAGGAAAAGGTCCGATTTGGCTGTACAGTTACCTAGTTCACGAATGTCATCCCGCCGCCTGGGTGGGATGTTATGACCCCCGTTTAGGCGTTGTCGTGGTGGCGACTCACACCCACGATGTCTCAGTGGGTGAAGTATTTCCCGTGGAATTACCCGCCGCGCTTTCTCGGTAATCCAACATCTAGCGAGGGAGATCATCCGGTATTAAGGCTCAAACATCCGCCCCAATTTCAAAGGACTGGCTGAGAGCTATTGTCCATTAAAATGGACTTCAAACTGAAAAAGCGTTTAAGCCAATCCTCATCGAGTTTCTCAAGCGGTATTTACCCCAACAGATGCCCAAACTAAAGTTTGTCACATCTGGAGCGGGTGGTCGTATTCCTAAAGGAAATAAACTCAAACGTCAGGTTGAAAAACTCCTGAGTGGTAAAGATGCTTATGATGCTGTCATTGCACTGACAGACGTTTATACAGATATAGCAATCGCCATAGCGGTTAGGACGCATCATTTATGTAGAGACGCGCTTTTGAAGCGTCTCTACAACAGTTCGTTTGTCCTAATCGATGTGTCTACTGCTATACTAAAGGGATTAGAGATTTTGAAGATGCAGAAGATGCTAAGAAAAAAATGAGGGAATGGGTTGGAAATAACCCCAATTTTTATCCCCATGTTGCGTCCTATGAATTTGAAGCTTGGCTTTTACCGTTTTGGTCAACCATTCAGAAACTGGCTAAACATAATAAGTCGGCTCCCAGTAGCAATCCTGAGAAAGTTAATCATGATAATCCGCCTTCCCAGCGAATTAAAGAAATCTTTGAATTGGGAAAAAGTTCCCGGAGTTATAATAAAGCGCGTGATGCAAAAAAAATCTTAGAGCAAAACGATCTGATGGATGCTATTGAAGCATGTTCCGAATTAAAGGCGTTTATCAATACAATTCTGTAAATTTATAAAGTTTACCTTATCAGAATTACTCTGTGTCATTTTCCGCCAACCCCTACTTCTACATCAATGAGAGTGTCCCCAGCTAGGAAACACTCTCATGCTACTACAAGGCGTGCGATCGCGAAGTCCTTTCTCTAAGCGCCGACAGATTCCTTAGCGGCGTACATCACCTCAAGGGTAATTTCACTAAACCCTCGCTCCCGCGCAAATTTCTCTGTATTCCGCTTCACTTTACCGCGCACGAAACCTGGAACCTTATTCAATTCAGTTTGCGCTTCTTTATTCCAATTCAAATCAGAACCAGCGGAAATCCCTTTAGTAATCACTTCCTTGGTATCATGACCGCCAAAGATTTCCAACAGGTGATCTTCCATTCCCAAGGTGAAGGAATTATAGACCAAATCAGCCATTTGATTTGTCCCTTCGTAACCCATGAATGGTTTATACCCAATGGGGAAGTTTTGAATGTGAATTGGTGCAGCAATCACACCACAGGGAATATCCAACCGCTTACCCACATGGCGTTCCATCTGAGTGCCAAAAATAGCCGAGGGTTCAATCCGCGCGATCGCATCCCCAATTTTGCCGTTATCATCACTAATTAGGATCTCGTCACAGTATTCGCTCACCTGTTCCTTGAACCAGTCTGCATCATACTTGCAATAAGTCCCCGCTAACACCACATGAATCCCCATCTCCCGTGCCAAAATCTTGGTCATCGCCGCCGCGTGGGTATTGTCACCAAAGACAACGGCTTTCTTCCCGGTCAAATTCTGACAGTCAATGGAACGTGAAAACCAAGCCGCTTGGGATACATACAGCGTTTGATTATTAATATACTCCTCGTAATCCACATCAGCGCCTTGCTGGTTGAGTACCTGCTGCATCTTACGGATACAACGCGCCGTTTCCACAACCCCCATCGGCGTGATATCCACGTAAGGCATATCGAACTCGGCTTCCAGGTAACGCGCCGCCATCATACCGATTTCCCGATAGGGTACGAGGTTAAACCAAGCACGAGGCAAATTTTTCAGATTGTGAACTGATGCGCCTTCTGGGATCACCTCGTTCACTTCAATCCCCAAGTCAGCCATTAACCGCTTTAACTCGGTGCAGTCGTGCTGGTTGTGGAAGCCGAGGGTGGAAATACCAATGATGTTCACCGAAGGCTTTTGAGTCTTACCCTCTGGTAATTCCCCTTTCTTCTTCGCCTTGTTCAGATAATACTGGACAATTTGTTCTAAAGTGCGATCGGCGGCTTGTAGTTCATTCACCCGGTAGTGGTTCACATCTGCCAGCATCACATCACCGTTGGCTTCAAGTTGAGCGCGTTCGACGAAGTTGCCCAAATCTTCTTGGAGAATGCTGGAGGTGCAGGTGGGGGTCAATACAATCAGATCTGGGGTGACTTCCTTATCCTTGCGGATGATATTATCCACCACTTTTTCCTGAGAACCCCGTGCTAAAACGTGTCGATCTACGATGCTGGCGGTGACTGGGGTGTAATCTCGCTCCCGTTCTAGCATCGATCGCATCACGTTGAAATAATCATCGCCCAGTGGTGCATGCATGATCGCGTGGACATTCTTAAATGAACTGGCAACGCGGAGAGTGCCAATGTGAGCCGGACCTGCATACATCCAGTAAGCTAATTTCATACCGAGTTTCTCCCTTGTATTTGTTGCACAAAGCCCGATTGAGGACGAATGGGCAGTGTTATTGATGAGTTTATATTTTCAAGTCGCTTCTGATTGTCTCAGACTTTAAGCATTTCGTGAGTAGGTATTAACTCGGATGGTCATGGCGGAAAAATCGCCCAAACCTGCTTACTGACTGGGATTCAGCCTAAAAATAAAACAACTTTGTGGTTGTTTATTGCAATCATTCTTAAACTTTCGCGAAATTCCTCAATGTTCAAGTCCTTAACTGCCAATGACCCCCTTCCTACCCAATCTGGTTACATCCAGTCTGTGACGAGAACCGTACATTGAGTCCCTAAAGTCGTCCATAATAAATATCGATAAGACACGAATCATGCTTTGACGAAATATGGAAGATTACCAAGCTGCATTCATAGGGCGCCATACCGATACTAAAATATTATGCCAATCCAGACGAAAAATAGCTGCTATGCATTTTGGTGGTGTTGCTATCGAGTGTCTGCTCAAGGCGATGATCTTTGCTACTCTGCCGAAGAATGCCAGTCAGGAATGGAAGACAGACTTGAATAATCCCGGACATACCATCACTAATCCAGGACACAGCTTCAGTGAGGCGTTGAAACGGCACAATCGACTTCGTTCTAGAGTTCTGAACTTTCCAGAGGTGAGAAAATGGTTAGCAGAAATTGAGACTCCAAACCAACATTTCATAGATATGCGTTATTGTAGCAATGAGCCTGATGATACAAGCTACAAGCGCTGGTCAGAAGCATATCAGCGTCTCAGCCAGTGGTTAAATAAACAAGCCACTCAGCTTTAAGGAGGATAAAAAATGCAGGAGACGTGGCAAGGAATCCTCAAGCAGGAAATTACCAACCACTATGTGTCAAGTCAACAGGAATGGGTTGACGTAAATATTTCCACGTCAGGTTTGTTGAATCTGACTATTGTAAGTGATCAGTTTGCCGATTTATCTATACCTCAGCGAAAGGAGCAGGTGCTAAGTTTACTAAGTTTACTGCACCAATTAAAAGTGTCTTTGTCTCCTGGTTTTTTATCCCTGTATACGCCTCAAGAAGCCGAATCTCTTAATCTTTCACGTCCACAGGTTGTTAATGGAGCTTTGGTATACACCTGGCAAGATTTAGTGCTACAGGCAGCTAACCCGCAAAATTATCCTCAACCTGCTCAACGCGAACCCCGTGTGCCTCGGACAGTAACGTTTTATTCTTTTAAAGGAGGAGTAGGTCGAACGACTGCATTAACTCATGTTGCTTGGATTCTGGCGATGCGCGGTCGCAAAGTTGTTGCTGTTGATTTAGATCTAGAGGCACCAGGTTTAAGTACAGCATTCAACCTAAATCCGCAACCGGAGTATGGGATTGTTGACTATTTTTATGAGCGTTCCTACTTACCAGAGGGAGTGGAACCTAGTATTTCAGTTGCTAAAATATTTGGCGAAGTTAGAATGCCTAATGCCACAGGCAGATTATTCGTCGTTCCCGCTGGTTATCTCAACCTAGACTATGTTTCTAAGGTTGATGATCTGCGAGCTATTACCGTTGTAGACTCGGGAGAAAGTCTTTGGTCGGTTTTCACTCGTGAAATTAAAGAGCAGTTGCAACCTGACATTATTCTGGTTGATTCGCGAACTGGAATTAATCAATGGGGAGCTTTATCATTACTACAAGCTGCTGACGAGGTGATTATATTTCTATTTCCTAATGAACAAAATAGACAGGGAATTGAACTGCTGCTCCAATCAATTCAGGCACTGAAAAATATATCGATAAATTTTGTTTTTACCCCAGTACCTGATGTAACAGAAACGGGTATGTCTAAAGTCAGAAAAATTTGGAATAATTTGCATAAAAATATTAAGAATGCAAGGGATATCAATGATGAAACAAATGAAGACGAAACGAGTGATAGTGACTCAGATTTAGATGAATCTCAGCCTGAACTAGCCGAACCGCTAGTAGTTCCCTACCTTTCGCCAATTGCTTTGGCTGATAGCTATCCTGTACCAGCGTTGGTAGATTATTATACTCGCATCGCTAATCTAATTGATGAGGAAACTGATGAGCTTAAACGCAAAAGCATTTTAACTGGCGCAGAGCATCGCTGGGAAATTATTGAAAGTCTTGAATTTCCGGAAGTCAACGCAGCTGATCCCAAGCAAGAACTGAGTCTCCTGTTTCAGCGCACTACTGATTTTGAACGATTTTTAGATGATATGAATTGTCTGATCAGGGGTCGGAAAGGAACGGGTAAAACTGCTCTGTATTGGCTTCTACTTAAACATAAAAGTGTTGCTCAAAAACTAGCTCATGGTCGGTTAGATAATACAGTTGGCTTTTCCGGTCATGGTAGATTTCATGATAGCCGCCCATCTCGCGATGAATTCAAAACGATTCATAAAGAATTACAGAGAAAAGAAGGATCATGGGAAGCTTTTTGGAGAGCTTATTTACTGCTTAGATTATTTAAAGAAAATTATTTTAAGTTTCCTCGAGGTAAACAAGGTGCAAAGTTTAATAACTTGAAAGCAATTTTAAAAGATTTACCCGGAGACAAATGGCAATATGAGTATACTCAAACTTTGATTAATTTGTCCACTGATTCAAGTTTACGGCTTATCGTCAAAGATGCAATAGATCTTATTGATGAACAAGCTAAAAGTAAATCTGAAACCCTTTGGTTTCTCTATGATGATTTAGATGAAGATTTTCCTGAAGTTGGTGAGGTAAGACACCAAGCATTGACTGGTTTATTCCAGCTTATCCAAGCCTGTGAAGCACGGAGGACAGTGGCAATTAGATTTAAGATATTCTTGAGAGAAGATATTTGGACTAGACTAAATTTTGATAATAAGAGTCACTTTAATGGACGTGATATTCTCTTACAGTGGACAAGGATCGATTTTCTGCGATTAGCACTTCGACAGGCAATCCAATCAAACGATTTCAAAAGCTTAGTTGATCGATTCTCTCCCGTTGAAAGCATAGATCAAGCTAGTGAAGAAACAATTGATCGAGCATTGGAATTGCTTTGGGGAAGTCGTCGAAGACGTGGTCAAAAGACTAAATATGTATCCAGGTGGGTCTATGAACGTTTAACAGACTCAAGTGGCACTACTTTTCCTCGGAGTTTAAGTTTATTGCTCAAGGGGTCAAAAGAGCAAGAGCTAACCTACAGAGGACAAACATCAATTCAATCGCCTACAGACCGTTTACTTCGAGGAAAGTCATTAGAAATTGGATTGAAAAAAGCATCAGAAGAGCGCTGCAATGCGATTAAAGAGGAATATCCTGATTTGCGGAGATTTTTTGATCATCTCAAAGGTGTTTCAGCTCTACCTACGAGAGAAGAATTGCAAACCGTGTGGCAGGAATCAGCGCAGAATGTCCTATCACCATTTGATGAATTTGCAGATTGGCTGAACGAAATTGGTCTTGCTGAATGGCGTGATAATGAGCAACGCTATAAAATTGCCGATATCTATGTCTACGGTTTTGAGATGATTCGCCAAGGTGCAGTGTAGTAACCGCAATCATACTCAACCCAACAAGCCCATAAACCCTCTAACTTACCTCTCAACTTGTGTGCCTTTAAAGCTGGGGTAAACGGCTCCGATACCAGCAATATTCAAGGACTGTTTGAAGACGTACAGGGTTATTCATGGTCAGGTTTATTCATTTTGATTTGATCCAAAAAGACTTTATGCCTCTGTTGTTTATTTTAAATAATTTTTGCCTCTTAATCCTTGAGAGCATGACGAAATTTGAGACTAAACAGACGTCGGGAGAGCCTGTTCGACGACTAATATGGCACGTTTAGTCCTATTGAAAACACCTCTAACTTCACCATGGCGGCATAATCATACTACATTAAATTGCTAATGTCAAAAAAAGATTCTATTTTTTACAAAAATACATGCATCCAACTTCTACGTTTTTTTGCGCCTATATGTGCTAATTTAGCGCAGCATTCTCGCTAAATCAGGCATTTCAGGGACTGGTGAGCCGGATTTGTTTAAAATTAAATATACTAAGCCACAATTTTTAATTTTACCAAATCGCTGAACCAACGCAAACTCGTTTCTAAATGAGAATTATTCTCACAGTTTTTTTGCCCGTAACGTTCTGTAAAGCAACAAATCTCTCATCTAAACCCACTCCTAAGAAAAGTTTTAATTATCACCGATAGACTATACTCTCTAGGAATCCCCAATCGGTGATAATTGATCAGGAGATCACCAAGTTGTCGAGGAATAAGCCAACAAGAAAAAAACTGTATCCCAGACTACGAACCATCACCTGATGCGAATCTTATTTTTGCATTCCAATTTTCCCGCCCAATTCCGCCACCTAGCCGTTATCTTGGCGCAAAACCCGCGTCACCAAGTCGTCTTTGGTACAACCCGCAAAGAAGGTCAATTACCTGGTGTTGTCAAAGCCATCTATGCACCATCCCGCCAAGCCCGTCCAGAAACCCATCACTACGTCCGCCCCTTGGAAAATGCGGTGCTGCAAGGGCAAGGGGTTTATCGCCTGTGTGAACAACTCAAAGCCCAAGGGTTTATCCCCGATGTGGTTTACGGTCATTCCGGTTGGGGTCCTACCTTCTTTATCAAAGACAGTTTTCCCAAGGCGAAACTATTATGCTATTTCGAGTGGTTTTATCACGCTCATGGTTCAGACGCGGACTTCGATCCAGCAGAACCCCTTAACGCCAACGATGAAGCCCGGATTCGGATCAAAAATGCGCCGATTCTGATTGATTTGTACAGTTGCGATCGCGGACTCTCTCCCACCCATTGGCAGCACCAACAGTTCCCCCCAGAGTATCGGGATAAAATTACAGTACACCATGATGGAATTGACACTAACTTTTTTCAACCGAAACCGGGACACAAATTAGTCCTCCCTCGGTTAAATTTAGACCTATCTCACGTCAAAGAACTTGTCACCTATGTCGCCAGAGGAATGGAACCCTATCGCGGCTTTCCCCAGTTGATAGAAACCATTGCTTTACTGCAAGAAAAACGCCCCCATTGTCATGCAGTTATCGTGGGCGAAAATCGTGTCGCTTATGGGAAATCCCTTCCAGATGGCAAAACCTATAAAGATGTCATGCTGGAAAATTTTCCATTGGATCTCAACCGCGTTCATTTTACCGGGTTACTTCCCTATCCAGACTATCTACAAGTGTTACAAGCCTCAGCGGTTCATATTTATTTAACCCGTCCCTTTGTTTTATCCTGGTCAATGCTAGAAGCCTTATCAACGGGGTGTTTAGTTGTTGCGTCGAATACAGCACCTGTAACTGAGGTCATCCAGGATGGCGTGAATGGTTTATTAGCCGACTTTTTTTCGCCCCAAAACATTGCTGAACGGGTGGAAGAAGTCTTGAATCATCCTGATAGTATGGCGGCGCTGCGAGTTCAAGGGCGAAAAACGATTCTGGAACGTTATGACTTAACTCAATTATTGATGCAGCATATCCACTGGATCGAACAAACTGTTGGAGATTAACTTTAAATTTTCCCACCTATTTACCTTTGAGAAATCGCTCTCACTTCCTGCACCTCAAACCCCAGCGCCTCCGCCACTTGTTCCACACTCAACCCCATATCCAACAACCGAGGGATTGCATCCCGTCGCGCCTGCTGTTCTTGCTGGGCGCGTTCATCACCAATTAGCAAGAGATTTCCTTGTGCATCCCACCAGCGTAACCAGCATTGAGTTTGATTTTGATAGCATCCTTCCCATAGTCCCAACTCTACTCCCAACGGCGCGATCGCATAATGACCCCGTTCATTGGCTCTTAAGGGTTCATAAAACCCATTGACGAGGTGATACAGTTCCAACCTTTCCTGATTGATTTCGTAGATACCATAATAGGGAATTCGCATAATCCGTTCATAGACCCAAAACTTCCCTGGTTTCGTTGTTTGGGCTTGATTTGAAAACGATAGTGGCGTGCGATCGCGTTCCGGGGAACCATCCCCTGAAGCAAATTCCAATGCGATTAAGGGTGCGATAAATTCCCGCCACAACACATAGGAACGACGGATTTTTCCGCCTAACTTAGGCGGAACATTGGGGACATAAAACCAATCTGGTGCTTCAGCCCCTTGTTCCGGTGGATCAGTTTCTCGCCAGTAGATCCCACAATCTTGTCCAATGGCGTATTGTCCATCAGGATGCAGTCGTTGTAAAACTGCTCCAATTGAATCGGTTAGGATTAGGCTTTGAGGGTGTTCTTGAAAATTCTTCACAAATGTACCATCAGACTCAGGAAGTTGAGTATGGTCTGGAAAAGGTGGTGGTGGTAAATCAGCGATAGGACTCTGAGTCATGACTGTTTGGGTAATGATTACATCTATTACATATTAGTTTGGCAAAAGTTGCCCCTTGTCATCCAGCTATACCACTTACCCAATCCATCGTTTCATACTAACAACTTAAAATCCAGATTAGCTCAGGGCGTGACGTTGAGCGTCTAACAACTCCTTAATGCCTATTTCTGCCATATCAATTAACTGATTAAGCTGAGTCCGACTAAAGCTTTCTTCTTCCGCCGTTCCTTGAATTTCAATAATATTCAATTCGTCGTTCATGATAACATTAAAATCCGTTTGCGCGGCGACATCTTCTTGATAGTTCAAATCTAAAAATGGTTCACCCTCCAACAGTCCCACAGAAACCGCCGCGATTTGGTGACGGATTGGCGAGCGCTCTAATTCTCCAGCTTGGACTAATTTATCCAAAGCCTCAGCCAGGGCGACGTATCCCCCAGTAATTGAAGCGGTACGGGTTCCCGCATCGGCTTGCAGGACATCCGCATCCACCATCACCGTGCGTTCACCCAAGGCGGTTAAATCTACAGCCGCTCTTAAAGAGCGTCCAATCAATCGTTGAATTTCTTGAGTTCGACCCGATAATTTGAGTAATTCACGGGTTTGGCGTTGGGGTGTGGCGCCGGGAAGCATCCGATACTCGGCGGTTAACCAACCACTCCCTGTTCCTTCCAGAAATCGAGGGATTCCCGGCTGAATGGTGACATTACATAATACCTGGGTATCACCGCACTTGGTTAAGACAGAAGCTGATGCAAATTTAGTGAATCCAGGGACAAAACTGATGGGACGGAGTTGGTTAGGTTGACGATGATCAGGACGTTGCCAAGACATGGTAATACTTCTGAGTCAGAACGGGGTTTAGTTAAAAAAGGTTAATTGTCCAGTTCAAGTTTGTGCAACATATTTTGCTGAACTTGCTCTGGCGGTTGGTCGCCGTTTATCGTCAACAGCTTTTGACGATAGTCATAGTACTCCAGGATGGGGACTGTGCGTTCGTGGAATAACTCGATGCGGCGCGGGACAATTTCGGGATGGTCATCCAGACGAGACTTGGCTGATGTGGTGCTATCTTTAGCATAGTTTTGCGATCGCTCCACGGAACGAGTCATCATTACGGATTTGGGTACGGTTAAGTAAATTGCCCAATCTAGCTGTTGATTTAACTCCTCCAGGAGAAAATCTAATTCCTCGGCTTGGAAAGCGGTACGGGGATACCCTTCTAGCACCCAACCTTTCGCCGTGTCAGGTTGTAGCAGGCGCTGGCGCATGAATTCGATCAGGATTTCGTCAGGGACTAATTCTCCCTTCTCGACGTAGGGCTGAGCCTTTTGACCTAAATCGGTTTGAGATGCGATCGCACGACGCAAAATGTTACCACTGGAAATCTCCACGATCCCCAAATGGTGACACAACTGTCGCGCCTGTGTGCTTTTCCCTGACCCTGGACCTCCCAGAATCACTAGTCTCACGATAATAGCTCCTCTGTTCCTAGCCTGGACAAGTCTTTCATCAATGTTGCACAAATCCTTTGCATCTGGGCAGGTTTTGACGCTAGTGACTACTGACCGTCATTTTGCCACGAATCCCCCTGGATGAACATTCTCACCGACTTACTCTTGACGGACTTGTAGATATGGTGTTTGATTAGGGATGCCACTGAAAAAAATACGCTATATCTTGTTCGCTGCATTGATTGGATTTCTAGTTAGGTTTCTTGAAGTACTTGTGGGTTTTGTGATACAGTGACAATGTAGGCAGGGATAGGGGAGAAGGAAAGAATTACTAAAATTGAGTTAAGTTGTAAACGGCTAGAATCCTCAACCCAAAAGGATTCGGTGGAATAGTAGCAGAAACAGGCGATCGCGACTCAGGCATGATTGAAAGCGCGTTCTGCCAAAAAGCTGCACTGCCAAAAAGCTAGAAAAAGCGACCATGAGACACTGATCAAGGAAGGCTTGAAGGGTGTCTATCAGATTTATTTCTCTTTAATTGTTAACTATGGTTTCCCAGTTAGAAACTCCGACCCTTAATTCAGCGCCTCACCTAACCTACAACCTAGAAGGGCTGATACAAGTCTTTACCAGTTCCCAGCGCAGCTTTTTTACCAATGTGATTGCCCAAGGCTTGAGAATCGCTGGACAGGGGACACCCGTGCTGGTGGTTCAGTTTCTCAAAGGGGGTATTGGTCAAGGACACAAGCATCCGATTCGGTTGGGACAGTATTTAGAATGGATTCGTTGTGATTTGCCACGATATATCGATACCCCAGAATTAGATGAGGCAGAACATAAATCGCTCAAGCAGTTGTGGCATCATACTCAGCAGGTGGTGTATGAGGGGAAATACTCTGTCGTTGTCCTCGATGAATTGAGTTTAGCCATCAACTACGGCTTAATCCCCCTAACTGAAGTATTGAGATTTCTGGAAAGTCGCCCCAGTTCAGTAGATATTATTCTCACAGGGCCCGATATGCCACCAGAACTTCTAGAGGTGGCTGACCAAATCACAGAAATTCGTCGCAGTCATCAGCCTTAGTAGGGGCTTGGTAACCAAACCCCTGTACAATGTTGTACAGGAAAGTTTTTTGTCGCTCATTCAAGGTAAAGTGACATGGCAGCGGAAGCGAGAGCGGTTCGTTTCCAGCTTGGAAACATTGAGGTTTCTGGTTACCAGCTAACCTCCGCTCAGG
Organism: Coleofasciculus sp. G3-WIS-01; assembly: GCF_040223135.1. Lineage (NCBI taxonomy): Bacteria > Bacillati > Cyanobacteriota > Cyanophyceae > Coleofasciculales > Coleofasciculaceae > Coleofasciculus > Coleofasciculus sp. G3-WIS-01. Next base: position 12,496 of record NZ_JAVJZI010000057.1, on the reverse strand, counting down.
ATCAGCGTTTGTTGTTCACCCACAGGCAAATCGCCGAAGTTGTGGGAAAAAGCAAGGGGACAGCGCAAAAATTTTGTAAGTCAAAAGAAAACGAGTTACCAGAAACAGTCAAGGCTGTGGTACCGGACAAGCCTAGACCAATCGCGTTATCATCCTGGGATGCAGCCGTAGCGTTTTGGCAACATCAAGCCGATGGTGGGAATGAGACGGCAAAGGCTTTGGTAGAAGCGGCGAATTCTATACCCTTAGAGACTCTCCAAATTAAAACAGCAAGTGATATAGAGCCAGTTGAGACTCCCTATCCCAAAGACATAGAAGCTGCGATCGCGCAATTACCCCAAACAGATGAATTTCCCCTGGATAATCAACTCCAGCAACTAGATCAGGGTTTAAGTTTAATCGCCAAATGGCTAGAGGAAGCGGGATTGGATCAACGTGCGATCGCGTCTTGGAAATTGAATGTACTTACCCAGCGTTTTCCGGCTTTAGCCAGTGCTGCGAATCAAGCGCAGCAGCTTTTAGTCACTCATTCGGTTGAGGAACCCTCCGGGATGATCGCCTCCCAAGTCGCTGAGAAGGTGTCAGAGCAATTAGGACGAAAAGTTAAAGCCGCTCAAGTCAACGCCGCCCTCCATGAATTAGGCATTCAGGAATGGACAAAACCGGGTTCGAGGGAGCGACGACTCACCGAGAAAGGAAAAGCATACGGGCGAGCTCTGCTAGCCACATCTAAAACCAATACCTGGAGTGGAGCGCAACTGAGATGGTTTGATAATGTTGTACCTTTGTTATGTGAATATTTTGCAGCTTCCCAATAAAATAAGTCAATTGGTTCCCATTCAGGTTATCCTAGTAAGTCGGCTATAGTTACCTGCGATGATTAAGAACGATACTTGGATTACTCAAATGGCTCAAAAGGGTATGATTACACCTTTTGAGCCAAAATTAGTTCGTCGCGTTGATACGCTAAATGTTATCTCCTATGGTTTGAGCAGCTTTGGCTACGATATCCGGCTTTCACCTGTGGAGTTCCGTATTTTTCGGCATATTCCGGGTACGGTAGTTGATCCAAAAAACTTTAATCCAGAAAACTTAGAACCGACTCAATTACATCATGATCAACAGGGAAACTATTTTATTCTCCCTGGACATAGTTATGGTCTTGGCGTCGCATTGGAACGCATTGCCGTGCCAGAAAATGTCACGGTTCTTTGTATTGGTAAAAGTACCTATGCCAGAGCCGGTATCATTGCCAATCTAACTCCCGCTGAAGCAGGTTGGCGAGGTCATTTAACCTTGGAAGTTAGCAATAGTTCTCCCGCAGATTGTCGGATTTATGCCAATGAGGGCATCGTCCAATTGCTCTTTTTTGAATCCGAGCTATGTTCGGTGACGTATGAGCAACGTAAAGGGAAATATCAAGATCAGCCGGAAAAGGTAGTTTTTTCCAAAGTTTGATCATTAGTTTGACAGGTGAGAGTAGGTATAATTACGATATAATCTTGTATATATTGGCATAAAACACCTAATCAATATGGATGAAGCTTATGTCGAAAAACTGTAGGGGCGCAAGGCTTGCGCCCGATTTATAGCAGTTTGCTCTGCTATGCGGTACATTGTCGATCCCCCTCGCATCCCCCTTAAAAAGGGGGACTTTTATCTACTGTACTTTATTACAGCGCAAAGCGCTGTATAGCAGTAGACACATCGATTAGAACAAGCGAACTGTTGTATAGACGTTCCGCCGAAACGTATCTACCAAATGATGGGTTTTAACCGCCATGGCGGTTGCTATAACTGCAAAATCTCTTCCATTATTTTAGGTATGCAATGCCCCTGAATTGTTATGTATTTAAATTGGGTAAGCCTAGTGAGTTTGTTGGTCGAACTACAATGATTTAGCCCGGTCTGGAAATTAAGGTTTAAATGACAAACAGCTTATTCGGAGTAAGCTTGAGTGTGCCAGATAAATTTATTGTCAATAAAATAAAGCTTAGATTGATATTGAGGTAATAACGAAGTGGAAAAATTTTGTATTGATGTAATTGCAGCGACACCTAATCCGCAACAAGTAGTTTGGGCAGCAATGCACCAGGATTACTCAGAAGATTATGTTTGGAATAGCCGCGATCGCTGGCCCCCTGAGGAAAGATCAGGTGAACTAATTGTCAAACATTTGTTGGCGGGTGAGCGAGGACATTATGGATGTTTAGAACACCCCCAAATTACATTTAATGTTGGCTATTTCCCTCACTCAATGATGCAGCAAGTTCGCACCCACAGAGTTGGCGTGAGCTTCGATGTTCAATGTCTGGCGGCTAATACTCAAGTAACATTTGTTAACGATAACGGCGAAACTTCCAAAGAACTCAGAACAACGATTGGAGAGTTGTACGAACGGTGGACGAACGGTGAAAAAAACATTCCTCAAAAATCTATCCTGGGAATCAATGAAAAACCGTCTATAGACTATCAATGTGAAGGCAAAAACCGCATCTTTAAAATGTATTTACGGGTTCTTAATGAAGAAAATGGTTTATTTGAAACGGGACAGATAAAAGATGTAATATTCAGTGGAATTCAGCCTGTTTACAGAGTTACTTTAGCTGATGGCAAAACCCTTGATTGCACCGTAAATCATCGCTTGTTAACATCAGCAGGTTGGCAGAGGATGGGTGATGCAGTTGGTTTAATAACATCTACTGATGGCTGTGTTGTTAAACTCACAAAGCCTTGCTCAGTGATGTGTAATGGTATAGCGGTGGCTAGCAACACAGAATCATCACAATGGCAATCTCAGCGACAGTCTGCTGGTACTAACATTAAGGCGCACCCTGTCAAGGTTACTAAGGTTGAATATTTGGGTAAGCATAAGACCTATGATTTAGAGGTAGACGGTCAATGGCATAACTTTGTCGCTAATGGAATGGTGGTTCATAATTCCTTTCGCTATACCGGACAGAGAATTATTAATGTTGCTCAAGGAAAGCAAGATATAGAAGAGGTATTTTACCTACGCCCTGTGGGAAACTATACCAACCGTCAGGGAAAGCGTTATTTCTATTCTGAAGCCCAACGGAGTGAAGATATAAAGTGGTGTTTAGAGGCTTGTAAACGGTATCAGCAACGAATAGAGGAAGGGTTATCTGAAGAACATGCTAGAGGCTTGATTCCCTTCGACGCCAGACAGAATTTTGTCCTGAGTTGTAATATGCGATCGCTGATGCACCTTTTGGACTTAAGATGGAAAAAAGATGCTCAACTAGAGGCGCAAAAGTTCTGCGAACTTCTCTATCTACATTTTGAAAAATGGTCTCCGGCTGTCGCCCAGTGGTATAAGGAAAACCGTGCCAAAAAAGCGAAATTATCACCCTAAAACATTGATTGGTGTAATCACACGTAGGGGTAATCGTAGGGGTAATCGTAGGGGCGAAGCATTCGCACATAGATGGTTCGGTTCTAGTACCCAATTGTCTTAGCGAATGCTTCGCCCAGATAAAAGGTTGAGGCGGGTAAAAAAAACCCTAGTCAATTAAACAGCAGGTAAACGCACCTGAAAGCAGCTACCCACCCCAACCTGACTCGTCACCGTAATTTTCCCACCATGACGCTGCGCGATCGCAGCAGCAATAGCTAAACCCAACCCTGTCCCCCCCTCGCGGCGAGAACGGGCTTTGTCCGCCCTCCAGAAGCGATCAAACACAAAGGGTAACTGTTCTGGCTCAATGCCAATTCCTGTATCCTTAACACTAACAATAGCAAAGCGATTAGTTTTTGCCAAAATTAGGTCTACTTTCCCTTTAGCAGGCGTGTATTGAATCGCATTTTCCAGTAAGTTACAAAATAAGCGAGTCAGTTGTGATTCATCCCCCACCACAGAAACCGTTGCTAGCCACTGAGACTGGAGTGTAATCTCTTTGTCTTGAGCAAAAGGTTCTAACAAATCCAGCAAATTCTGTAAAAATTTATTCAGAGAAATTGGAATTTTCTCACGGCTAGGAGTTGATACTGTGCGATCAGTTCGGGCTAAAAAAAGTAAGTCTTCTGATAAATGACTCATCTGATCAGTAGCACTAGCGATCGCCGCTAACTTTTTCGCATCCTTGGGGTGAATTCGCTCCGGATGATTTCGCATCACATCAACGGATGCTTTAATCGCCATCAAAGGACTACGTAACTCATGGGACGCATCTGCTGTAAACTGTTTCAATTGCTGAAAACTTTGTTCAATCGGCTCCAAAGCTTTCTGCGTCAACCAAAGTCCGCCCAAACCGACTAAGCCTAACCCCAGAACACCCCCCATCCCCAATCCCCACAGCAGTTGACGCTGGACGATTTGGATATCTTCCATCGATTGAGAGGCGCGAATATACCCTTCTAGAGAGGGTTGATTGGGGGTTGAGCCATCTTTAAACACAGAAATGGTGTACGTGCGAATCTGTCTAGGCTTTTGCTTCTCCTCTAGAGTTTGAGAACCGACTCTGAGTCTAGAGTCCAACTCTAGGGCGCCTCGACTTGCCAAAAGTTTACCCTTGGCATCAAACCATTCTAAACTTTGCTGATCCCGATTAAAAATATCACGCCAGGGAACCGCATCAACTTGATTAAGATATTGAGAACCCTTCATTTTGACAGGAGTGAACGAGGCGGCGGCGGCTTGAGCCAGAGTCAGTAATTTTTTATCCAGTTGATCATAAAGATTGCGGCTAACAAAGACATAAACTCCCGTACCAAAGAAACTCAAAATTGCTGCCATTACAGTTAGGTAAGACAACAATAGACGCCATCGTATACCTTGAAACATTATCAGTTTTGAGTTTTGAGTTTTGAGTTTTGACCGTTCGTGACCCTCAATGGATATAGTTTGTAGGGGCGGGTTTATGTGTTTTCGTTTCGCTATTAATAATAACACTTGTTCAAAACCAGCCCTGACTGAGTGTGGGGGCGGGTTTATGTGCTGCGATCGCCAACTATTAACGATAACATTACCTCCAATGCGCCCTGAACAATGAATCACCAATAATTACTGTTTCAAACGATAACCCAAACCATAAACCGTTTCAATCAAATCACTAGGAGCGCCGCCGGCTTCAAGTTTCTGTCGTAAACTGCGGATATGAGCTTTAACCGTCGCTTCTTCTGGGAGTCGCTCAAAGGGCCAAAGGTGTTCTAAGATTTGAGCGCGGCTAAATACACGACGACCATGGCGTAAGAAAAATTCTAACAACGAATATTCTTTGGGTGAAAGCGATAAGAGATTATCTTCATAAAAAACTTCACAGGTACTCGGATCTAGACGCAGCTTTCCCCACTCCAATACTGGCGGTGCAGTAGAAACACCCCGACGCAGTAAAGCTCGAATGCGAGCTGATAACTCTTGCAAGTCAAAGGGTTTAACCAAATAGTCATCAGCTCCTGCATCCAATCCCATAACCTTATCAGTAATGGTATCCTTAGCCGTTAGCATCAGAATCGGAGTGCTACAGCCTTGGGAGCGTAGTCGCCGACAGAGTGTAATCCCATCAATTTTGGGTAACATAATGTCCAGCAAAATTAAGTCATAGGTGACAGAATCAGCGAAATCTAACCCCTCCTCCCCATCATGCGCCACATCGATTGCATAATGTTGATCGGTGAGATCTTCTTCTAGGGCATCGGTAATGCGCTCATCGTCTTCCACCAGTAAAAGTCTCATCTGTGACACCTGTTTCTATGACTTGTCGCTCCCAAGGTAAGCTCACATACTGATCAAGCTAGGGTTATGGTACAGCCTCAGTTTCTTCTTCTTCTTCCTCTGTTGGCATAGCCTCAGTTTCTTCCTCTGTTGGCATAGCCTCAGTTTCTTCCTCTGCGGGCATACCTTCGGTTTCTTCCTCTGTTGGCATAGCCTCGGTTTCTTCCTCTGTTGGCATAACCTCGGTTTCACCTGCGGGATTTTGCTCTTCTAAAGCAGGCTCCTCAGGTGCAGTCGTCTCCGCCTGACAAGCTCCCAACAATGATGCCAAACCCAACAACAGAGAAAAAGCGACAATCTTTAACTTCACAGCATTACCTCCTAAATTTTCCAAGTCCAACCGTCTTACCGGAGTAATCGGCTTACTTCTACATTCCGGCTTGGCGTTAATCGCCGTTACACCCTTAAAAAGCCCTTTATTTTTCGGCTTCATCTGCTAAGTTAAACTCAAAAAGTAAAAAACTCGATAAAATCACACAATAGTTTCTGCCTTACCCTAAAACCCGTAGCCACTTCAGTAGGCATCATTCTGTATGAGTCCGATCTCCGATACCCTAGTTACCGCCTTCGAGTCATACCAGACGGGTGACTTCCATCGATCTGAATTGCTCTGTCGCCAAATTCTTTCAGAGCAACCGGATTCCACTGAAGCGTTGCATATCCTGGGTACGATTGCTCACCAACTGGGGCGGCTTGATGAAGCGATTGCCTGTTATCGTCGGTTGATTACTCTCATCCCCGACTATGGGGAAATTTACTACAGCCTAGCGGCGGCGCTACACGCCTCTGGAGAGTTAACTCAAGCCATTTCCTACTACCAACGAGCGATCGCGCTGAAGCCCAATCACAGTTCAACCCATTACGACCTAGGCAATGCCTTCAAACAGAACGGTAACCTATCGGCGGCGATTGAACAGTATCAAAAGGCACTTCAACTCAATCCTAGTGATCCAGATGTACACTGTAACTTAGCCAACGCCCTCTTAGAACAGGGACAAAGTGAACCTGCGATCGCGCATTACCAAAAGTCCCTTGCCCTGAGTCCGAATAATCCTGGCGTTTACTATAACCTAGGCAATGCTCTAATCCAGCACCAGCAACTCAACGCCGCCATACAATCCTTTCGTTGGGCAGTTAGCCTAGCGCCCAACTATGGGGATGCTTATCTTAAACTAGCCGAATCCCTGCACCTATTGGGTCAACTCAAAGAAGCGATTTTCTATTACCAGCAGGCAATTTTCTTCCAAATTAACACCCCTGAAGCGCACTATAACTTAGGCAATGCTTTCCTCGAACAAGCTCAATTTCAGGACGCCCTCAGCCATTATCAAAAAAGCTTAACCCTAGATCCTAAATTTTTCAAGGCTTATGTGGGCATAGGTTGCACACTATTACCCCAAAATCAGTTCGAGAAAGCCACAAATTATTTACAACAAGCCCTGCGTCTAAATGCCACTCATCCTGAAGCCAACCACAACCTAGGACTTGCCTTAGCGAGTCAAAACCAAATAAACGAGGCAATTCCCTACTTCCAAAAAGCGTTTCAACTTAAACCGGATTTGATTGAAGCTCAATGGCAGAATCAACTTGTCTTACCCATTCTCTACGAAAATCAGAGACAAATTTCCATTTGGCGTCAGCATTTTTGCCAGGGACTCAATTACTTACAACAACAAATCGCCTCATATACCGCTGTTCAGAGAACACAAGCAGTCAAAGCATTAGCCAAACATGCCTTCAGCTTCTACCTAGGGTATCAAGGATTAAATGACCGAGGCGTACAACGGAAATATGGAACATTAGTTCATCAAATGATCGCTACCCATTATCCCCAGTGGGCAACGCCTCTATCCTTACCCCCACTTAATCCCACTGATAAAATCCGTGTCGGTTATATTTCGGCTTATTTTCGCGGACATACCGTTGGGAAATTAACCTTAGGCTGGATAAAAAATAGCGATAAACAGAGCTTTGAAATTTATACTTACCACATCGGTCATAAAGCCGACTTTATAACACAAGAATTCAAAAAGTATAGTGATAAATTCTATCACATTTATGGCAACTTAGATGCCGTCTGCCAACAAATCCTCGCCGATCAACTCCATATCCTCGTATTTACCGATATCAGCATGGATGGCTTGACCAGTCTCATTGCTGGCTTGAGGCTAGCCCCGGTACAATGCGTGACCTGGGGGCATCCAGTAACCTCGGGTTTACCTACCATTGATTACTTTCTATCGAGTGAATTAATGGAGCCAGACAAAGCCAAATATCACTATAGCGAACAACTGATTCCTCTGCCAAATATCGGCATTTGTTACGAAAAGCCATCGATACAAAACCCGAACAAAACCCGATCAGACTTTCAGCTTAGCGAGGATGCCGTTATTTATCTATCTTGCCAATCATTATTTAAATATCTGCCCCAGTTTGACTTTATTTTTGCCCAAATTGCTCAACGAGTACCCCACGCCCAATTTGTCTTTATTGCCTCTCCCAGTTCTCGGATTACTGCCCAATTTAAAGCCCGTTTGCAACAAGTATTTACTCAGATTAGTCTCAATTATCAAGATTACTGTATAATTTTACCCAAACAGGACTGGGTAAGTTACATTAATCTTAATTTAGTCTCCCATATTTTTCTAGATACCTTAAGTTGGTCTGGGGGAAATACCACATTAGAAGCAATTGCCTGCGGTTTACCTGTAGTAACCTGTCCGGGTGAATTTATGCGCGGTCGTCACGCATCTGGTATATTAAAAATGATGGGAATAACAGAAACAATTGCCAATGATGAAGCTGAGTATATCGAGATAGCCGTGCGGCTGGGTTTAGACAGTGATTGGCGACAATCTATTGTGAATAAGACTTATCAAAACCATCATCGACTATATGATGATCGCACAGGTTTAACAGCATTAGAATCGTTTTACAAATATTTAACAGCTTGTCGGGGAATTATTTAGTTCTCTGTGTAATCTGTGTCCCTCCTATTCAGTGTTCGGGAAAGTATCATCCCCTCTGTGTAATCTGTGTTTTCACCAATTTCGTCGCCAGTTAAAAAAGCCTTCCAGTAGATTTTGTAACATCTGATTCCGCTCTAAACGTTGACGTTGCCACTCCTGTGCTGTTTTAGAAAGAATCTCTGACATTGTAGGCGAAGCTTGGGGAATTTTAGCCAATGATCCCACCTTAATTTTATGACGAATCAGCAGCGCGATCGCACCAATCAATTCATCTGCACCTGTACCCACAATTAACCCACCTAAAATCGTCCCATTCCGACGCACCACCAGCTTACAAAACCCAGTTGTTTCCCCGATAATTTGCGCCTTATCCAAACTCTTGAAATAGTGTCGCACCACCCAAACCTCCTTCCCATAACGCTCTCTGGCTTGCGCTTCCGTTAACCCCACCCGTGCTAAAGTTGGATCAGTAAAAATTGCCCAGGGAATCCCCTGATAATCTACAGTCCATAAGGGAAAAAATAAAGCATTTTTTATCGCAATATTCGCTTCATATTTGGCAATATGCTCAAATTGATAACCACCAATCACATCACCACAAGCATAGATACGGGGATTAGTCGTTTGCAGTTTTTGGTTGACTTTCAACCCTTTTCGGGAAAACTTAACACCAACCCCTGCTAAATTTAAGGATTCAATATTAGGCGTTTGACCCGTCGCCCAAAGAATTTCATCAATTTCAATGGCTCGATTTCCCACTTGCACCCATTTTCTCTCCTCAATCAACCTTATCTGAGTTACTGAACTTTGAGTCAAAACACGAATTCCCTCAGCTTCCAATTGCGCTTGAACTAAACACGACGCCTCTGAATCTTCTTGAGGAAAAATATGAGCCTCACTCACCGCCAGTGTCACCTGGTAATCCAGCCGCGCTAATGTTTGAGCTAGTTCAACAGCATTAGGATTACTACCAACAACTAACCAATGTTTCTGTAACTGAAAGGGAGAAATTTCTTCTAGCTCCTCCGGTTCTCCCAGAGGGGTAGATTTTATGTTATCGCTTTCTGGAGGAACCCAATTAGTCAAACCCGCCCCGATAACTTTGTCTCTAGACTTATCTACATGATTCCAGATATTTCTTGGGGTAAAATAACTGGTAGTATCTAACCCATCGATATCAGGAATTTCAGCACAAGAGCCAGTTGCAATTAAATATGCCCTTGCCCGCAAGCGTCGGTTATTGACAACAAAGCCTAGGTGAGGTAAGCGGAAAAATTCTCCGTCTCCAGAAATGACATCCACACCTAAAGATGCCAAAATTGCTGGAGAAGTGGCTTCAGAACAAGTAGAAACCACCATGTTTGCCCATTCCATGGCTTCAGTAATTTGTACAGTAGGAAAGTAGAAGGTTGACTCAAAAGGACTCAGATCCATTTTAACATCCTCTTTCTCTGCGTCCCAGAAGTGCCATGGCAAGTCTCTAGATAATTCCCCGGCTTCCCCTAGTTTATTGACTAACTGTTCTTTTAACTCAGGAGTATCAGTAATCAAGGAATTTATAGAAGGATAAATCCCAAATTGAGATGCCTTCCGTACTTGCTGAAGAACGCGCCCCACCTGCATCAATACCTGATGGTATAGCGCTGCTTTACCCAGCCAGTTGCTTTGGAAGTTCTCAGGTTCAATCAAAGCAACACGAGCCTTTAATTGAGATGCAGCCAGAGCAGCATAAGCGCCAGCCCTGCTATCACCAATTACAATAAGGTCATAGTCATTTGTCATTCTTCATTTCTCATTTATCATTCCCGATTATTTCTCCAAATCTATAAAATTTTCACCCAAATACCTCCAATACCTCTGCGTCCCTCTGCGCTAACCTCTGCGTACCTCTGCGTTGAAAAAATAATTGCATCATAATTCATAACTTATAACAGCTTTCAAAGCATCCAATAGACGTTGATTATCCCCTTGAGTCCGAATAGCAACTCGAAAATAACCATCGCCCAATTCCGGAAAGCTCAAGCAATCCCGAATTAAAATACGGTGGTACTTAAGTAGATCTTCCTGAAGTTGGGAACAGGAGTATTCTGAGCGAACCAGCAAAAAGTTAGCCGCGCTGGGATAGGGATGTAACCCTGGTAACGATAATAACCCTTGAAAAAGGAGCGATCGCGCGGCGGGTAGCCAATCCCAAGTTTGTTGTTGAAATGCCTGATCCTGCACCACAGCCCTACCTGCCGCGACAGCGAGAACATTGACAGACCAAGGATCACGCCACTGTTGCCAGCGTTGTAGGCGCTCAGGATGGGCAATAGCATAACCTAAACGGAGTCCGGGGAGGCTGTAGAATTTAGTCAGCGATCGCAAAATAACCAGATTTGGATAATCCTGCACCCAAGGAATCAGGCTTTGCTGCTGATCCGGTGGCAAAAAGTCCATAAAGGCTTCATCCACAACCACTAGGGCAAATTGCTCCAAATAAGGCAGCAGGCTAGCTGTATCCCATAATTGACCCGTCGGATTATGAGGATTATTCAGCAGCAAACCCTGATCTTTGCCAGAGACTAATTTTGGGATTGGGGATTGGTAATCAGGGGATTGGTAATTGGTAATTGGGGATTGGGCATTGGGCGAAGCATTCGCGTTGAAATTTGGGTAGAAAACCGATAGATCTGGGCGCGAATGCTTCGCCCCTACGAATTCCACGAATGGATGACTTCCGAATAAAAGACACGCCCTGATTCTGGCATTAAACGCCCTGAGCGCCCGTTGGTAGTCACTAAAGGCTGGAGTCAGGATAATCGTTTCCGCCAATTGTGAGAGTTCCCTGGCTGCCCAGGTTAACAACTCAGCCGAGCCATTCCCCGGTAGAATCCAGTCAGGGTTCAGCGTGGGATGGAGTTGACTCAGAGCCACCCGTAATGGGTAGTAATCCGGTTCAGGGTAAGCCACCAACTTATCAAGATGAGACTCAATCGCCGCGATCGCACATTTTGGCGGTCCCAAAGGATTGATACTCGCCGAAAAATCCAGAATCAGGGAAGGGGAACAACCTGCCCGCGCCGCCGCCCAGGCTAGATTTCCCCCGTGAATAGGTCGTTTCAAGGATAAATTCTCCTTAAAATCAGTAGAGACGCGCCATGGCGCGTCTCTACATTCTCTGTTATCTTCACCAATCAGGTCTAACTACACCCTTACTTGGGAGGAGCAACTTTTTCCTTAAACAGTTTACCTGCAGAAAACGCGGGCACTTTCGTCGCTGGGATTTCCATCTTATCGCCGGTTTTGGGATTACGTCCCTCACGGGCTTTTCGTTCCCGCGATTCAAAGGAACCAAAGCCAACCAAGGTGACTTTATCGCCCTCAGAGACAGCTTCCATAATTGACTCCAATGCCGCAGTTAACACCGCATCCGCTTGTTTTTTGGTCACAGCAGCTTTTTCCGCCACTTTATCCACTAATTCGCCCTTGTTCATCATAAATCTCCTTATTTCTGCGCGAATCCAAGGTCAACGCTTACTCTAACCCATTAGTCTAGAGTTCAGTATTTGACCCCCAAAACCAGGGGTTTCAGGGAAAAATGCCTGAAACACCCACCGGCTCGAAGTTTCACTGCATTATTCTAATGGTTGATTGCCAGATATGGAACGTTGAAAGCTTTAAATTATGTAGATTTCGGCATTTTTGAGTATAAATACTGACTATATTTTTTAATATTCCGCCAAACTTGCCCAAAAACGCCCATTAGATTCCTGCGGGTAGGGGCGCACCGACGTGCATTGGTGTCAACTTA